>JAIVHP010000379.1:3813-4929 GCA_020201045.1 Flavobacteriales bacterium | reverse complement strand
GGCGTAACGCAGCTATCGAACTTTCTGGACAGACACTAATTTGGGCTGAGCAGAATGGGTCTAAAAAAAAGTGAAGTCTTATTTTTTTGAAATAATGCCAATTAAAAAAGAATGATGCGTATATTAGCACTCTTAAAAGATGGTAAATGCAGTTAAGCGAAAACATCAGATATCTGCGAAAGCAAATGGGGCTCACTCAGGCCGATTTGGCCGGAAGGCTGGGGCTGAAGCGCCCCGTAATAGGAGCCTATGAAGAAGGCCGGGCCGAGCCGAGGCTACAAACATTAAAGCACATGGCGGGCTTTTTTGGCGTGGGAATAGACGCCTTGTTAAACACAGATCTCTCTACCGGCGAAAGTACCACCGACGCATCGGGTAAATCGCTTCGGATACTTCCCATTGCTGTTAATGCCAGCGACGATCGCGAACGCACCTCCCTGGTTCCCGTTAAGGCGGCGGCGGGATATTTAAGCGGCTTTGGCGATGTAGAGTTTGTGAGCTCACTCCCCAGTTTTTCCATGCCTTTCCCAGAACTTCCCGCAGACGGTACCTACCGCATTTTTCAAATAGAAGGGGAGAGCATGTTACCCATTCCGCCGGGCTCTTACATTATTTGCGAATACGTGCAAGACTGGAATGCCTTAAAAACAGATGAGCGCTATATTTTTCTCACCAAAGACGATGGAATTGTTTTTAAGCGGGTGCGCGTTCATCCGCATAAGCGCAGCTATGAGCTCATCTCCGACAATCCGGATTTCAAGCCTTACTTCGTAAAGCAATCGCAGGTGCTGGAAGTGTGGAAGGCCCGTGGAATGATGAGTTTTAACCTGGAGGGGTTTCAAGGTGGCGGGCAGGCTTCTATGCGCGAAGTGCTCGATGCGATAAAGCGGGTAGAGCAAAAGCTCTGAGCCGGAGCTTACATTTTTGAGTGGTTACCGATTAAACATTGCTATGATAACAATAAGCCATTTCGACCTCGATACTTTTTTTGTCTCGGTAGAGCGCCTGATCGACAGCCGGCTTTGCGGAAGGCCGGTGCTTATCGGTGGGGTTACAGACAGGGGAGTAGTGGCATCGTGCAGCTACGAAGCGCGCACCTTTGGCGTTCACTCGGCT
>JAIVHP010000379.1:0-3680 GCA_020201045.1 Flavobacteriales bacterium | reverse complement strand
CCATTATAAAGGAGTCTGGCCTGCCCATTTCTTTTGGGTTGTCTTCCAACAAAACGGTATCTAAAATTGCCACGGGCGAAGCGAAGCCAAACAACGAGCTGCATATTCCCGACGGAACGGAAAAGCCCTTTCTCGCGCCTTTGTCGGTGCGCAAAATTCCTATGGTTGGCGAAAAAACGTATCAAACCTTGCGTAACCTGGGCGTAAAACGGATTAAGACCGTACAGGAAATGCCCGAAGAAGTGATGGAGCGGGTGTTGGGAAAACACGGGCAGGTAATCTGGAGAAAAGCAAACGGAATAGACCACTCGCCGGTAGAGCCCTACAGCGAGCGAAAGAGCATTTCTACCGAGCGCACCTTTGACCGCGATACCACCGATGTATCGAAAATTGAAAGCATTATGGTGGCTATGGCCGAAAACCTGGCTTTTCAACTTCGGCGGGGCGAAAAGCTCACCGCTTGCGTAACTGTAAAGGTTCGCTACAGCGATTTTGATACCCGCACCATGCAGGCGCGCATTCCCTACACCGCCGCCGACCATCTCATTATTCCCAAAGTAAAAGAAATGTTTCAGCGTATCTATAACCGAAGGCTGCTGGTGCGACTTATCGGAGTGCGATTTAGCCATTTGGTAAACGGGGGGTATCAAATAAACCTGTTCGACGACTCCGAAGAGATGATTAACCTCTATCAGGCCATGGACAAAATGCGGACGCGCTATGGCGACCGGGCCGTAATTCGCGCTTCGGGAATAGGCGCGCGCACCATTGGCCGCAGCAATCCCTTTAATGGAGATCCGCCGCCACTCTTGGCCAACCGAAGGCAGTAAGGCAAATGATTTAGCCTTTGCAAAAAACGGTGAAGTGAAACTCGGACGGGATTCTTAAACCCGAAACCCTTTCGGTGGCAGATGTATCGATGTAGCGGCGCAGAAGGATTTCCGCTTTTGGCAGCTCGGCGAGCACGTTTCTTAACTTTTCGTCTCGACCGTCCGCATTGGAAAAGCCAACCAAAAAAATGGCGCCACTGCCAGCCAAATCAAATATTCTTTTTAATCGTTCGCCGTCAGGGTGGGCATCGTCTTCGGCCCGGAAATAAAATAGGCTGTTTAAGTGAATGAAATCGAAGCGGTGAAAGCGATTAAAGGAATCTACGCCTTCAAGGCGCGTTTCAATTTCAACTCCGTTTTGGATTGCCGATGTTTTTAAAGCGCGAATACCCGTAGGGGAAGTGTCTATGGCGGTAACCCGATACCCCATCAGAGCAAGCGGGATTGCATCTCGCCCTTGTCCCGCACCAATATCGAGCAGTTTACCCCGGTCTTTCTGTTCGCGGTAAAATGAAATGATTTCCTCAATCGGTTCTCCGAAATACTGTGGGTTGCGATATACCGAGTCGTAGTTGTAGGCCATCGATTACATGGTGAAATCGGGGATCAAGAAAGTCAATATTTAGCTAATGGCGAAGCTTAAGAATGTGAGTTCGCGTTGTCTGAACTAAATTTTATAACTCGGGCGTTGAAAACTTTATACCGTTAAATCCGCTCCATATTGTTAATTTCAAATACTTTCGGAAGCAATCTTTTTAATATATCGCTTTAGCCCAAATGCCCAAATTAAATTTATGACCTACACTGTGCGAATTGCCCTATTTCTGATTTTCTTTTCCGTCTTATCTGTTGGCGTTCAGGCTCAGTTAAAACTCTACGGAAAAATTTATTCAGAGGGTGTGGTACGCGCAACCCTGGATGTTGAAGGGGAATCAGACACCTACTTTCTCTATTTGAACCCCAAGGGAGAGACGGAGTGGAATGGACAAATAGTAAAGGAAACAAAGTATAAATTGCCCTGGCCAATTGGTAAAAACGTGAATCACACCTTAAAATTTACCGACGGTACGGTAGAGAAGGTGGTATTCGTTCACGGTCCGGTTCCCGAAGATATAGTGCCCAAACAAAAATTCATTCTAGATATCGATCTTACCAACCCCGACAATGCAGGTGTGATGCTCGTTATTTTTTGGTCTAAAAAAGAGAGAGCTTATGTTGCACTTCCGCTCGATGAGATGGATAAAATAAAGGAGCAGGCTTACGATGCGTCCATTTGGGAATAGGATTTCTATAAGTGGCAATTTCTGTTCTGGCAAATACCTTTCAGTTTTTTGATCTTTACCTTTTATCGGGTCGTAACGCTACTCCAGATTGAAATATATTTTACATACACTAATTGCGCTTCTCTTTTCTTGTGCGTGTTTGCACAGCCAGGATAATCGTTTTTGGGACAATACTTCCGTGTCTGCGCATTACCATTACGGCTCTGTTTTGGCAGAGTATTCGAGCTTCACATACCTCACAGAAGATTTCGTGCAGTCAGTAGACCTTTATTTCGAAAAGGAAACAGTGGGTAAAAACCCCTGGGAAGAAGTATTTGGCTACCCCACTTATGGAATTGGTTTGTTTTACACCACCCTCGGAAATGATGAAATCCACGGAAGAGAACTGGCTGTTTTCCCGTACATGAAGTTTCGAATTTTGGGAAAGGAAAAACTGAATTTGTCCGGGCTTATGGGGCTTGGTTTGGGCTATGTCACAAAATCGTACGATCCCGAGCGCAACCCGTTTAACGTGGTTATCGGTTCTAAATTCAACATTCACTTTCAGGCATCGCTTTTAGTGCGTTATCAACTCATAAACAGCGTATCACTCGATGCCGGATTGGGCTTTGCACATTTTTCGAATGGCAACACCGCCGAGCCGAACATCGGAATAAATAATGCCACGATGACCGCGGGAATTGCATACCGCCTTAGTGAAAAGAGTCCGCAGATTAAGAACGAGTTTCTCCCCATGAAAAAATCGTGGTTTTGGGAAGCGGGGGTAACGCTGGGGAGCAAATCTACCCGGTCGTTACAGCAATCCAGGCACATGGTTTTTGCAGCAACCGCAGATGTGTGGAAGCCCCTTACCAGAGTGGTTTCTGTGGGAATAGGCCCAGATGTATTTTACGATACCGCTGCAGAAACAGAGTTGCTGGGAAGGCCGAACGAGCAGTATCAAAGCAGCGATCAGTTGAGTTCGGGCATTCACGCTTCGGTGGCTTTTAGATACGGCAAATTCAGACTGATCATTCAAACAGGTGCTTACCTGCTTAAGGAAAATGCTGTGATTGACGATTTTATTTACAATCGCGCCATGATGCGGTTTGATGCTTCAAAGCGTATTTTTGTTCATTTCGCAATGAAATCGCACTTGCATATTTTAGATTACCCCGAACTTGGAATTGGATACAGATGGCAAAACGAAAACTAGTTTTTTGGCTTCTTTCGGCAATGGTGCTCTTGAATTTGGGCTGCAGCAAGGTGAATTACGTTACCGTGGTGCAAGAGTTAGATGAGTTTGAAGAAATTGCTTTTTTCAGTTCTTTCGACGTTGCGTTTCACCAATCCGAAAATCCGCGAATTCAGATGACCGGCGCAAGCGATGTGATTGAAGAAATGGAAATTGTGCAAACAGGTGGGGTAGTGGATATTTACAATCACCTGAAGCAAAAGTGGACCCGCCCGGGTGATGCCCGTGTTCAACTGGATGTTTACGTAGACTCCCTGGATTTAATTACAGCCCACGAGACCTGCTTTTTGACTTCGGTAGATGGCATTAAATCAAAAGAGCTCGGATTAGTAG
>JAIVHP010000144.1 GCA_020201045.1 Flavobacteriales bacterium | reverse complement strand
CATCGCATCAATAGAGCCCATACCGCGGTAAGATTTAAACTTTCGGCCTTCGTAAATTATGGTTTCTCCGGGCGACTCTTCCACACCGGCAAACATGGACCCCAGCATAACTGAGCTCGCACCCGCCGCGAGGGCTTTTACTACATCGCCGGTATACCTGATTCCTCCATCTGCAATTACTGGAATATCCATTTCTTTAAGCACCTGAGCAGCTTCCATAATAGCCGTAAGCTGTGGCACTCCCACACCGGCAACAACCCGGGTGGTGCAAATAGAACCGGGTCCAATTCCAACTTTTACAGCATCTGCACCGGCATCGGCGAGGTATTTTGCAGCTTCGGCTGTAGCCACATTACCCACAATTACATCTACCGAACTTAAATTTGATTTAATGTCTTTTAAAACTCCAACCACACCTTTGGTATGGCCGTGAGCGGTATCTATCACAAGGGCATCTACCCCGGCTTTTACAAGCGCTTCGGCTCGCTGCAACGAATCGGCGGTAACGCCAATGGCAGCCGCAACGCGCAGCCTGCCGTATTGATCTTTACAACTGTTCGGGTGCTTTCTAACCTTAATAATATCGCGGTATGTAATTAAACCGATCAGCGTGTTTTCTGCATTGATAACGGGGAGCTTTTCAATTTTATACTCCTGCAAAATCACCTCGGCCTGCTGCAAGGTGGTACCTTTTGTAGCCGTAATCAGATTTTCGCGGGTCATCACTTCGCTAATGGGCTTCACCATGTCTTTTTGGAAACGCAAATCGCGATTGGTAACGATACCCACCAATTTTTTATTGGTGTCGACCACCGGAATTCCACCGATTTTATTCTCCGACATAATTTGGAGCGCATCGCCCACGGTAGAATCTTCTAACATGGTGATGGGATCCTGGATCATTCCACTTTCAGAGCGTTTCACCTTTCGCACTTCGCGGGCCTGCTCTTCAATGGTCATGCTCTTGTGGATAACGCCAATTCCACCCTGCTGGGCAATGGCAATAGCCAACTCATACCCCGTTACCGTATCCATCGCCGATGAAACTACCGGAGTATTCAGCGTAATGTTTTTGGTGAGTTGAGATTTGATATCCACCTGGTTCGGTAGGATTTCCGAATACGCCGGCACCAGAAGCACGTCATCGTATGTAAGTCCTTCGCCTAATATTTTACTCGATTTTAATCCCATAATTCGATGTGCTTAAAGGTTCCTGATAAATTCCGGCAAAAGTAAGAATTATTTAGGTCAATAACAGATGGTTTGGGAAGGGGGTCAAAGCCACAGAATTATTTGGCGCGATCGAGAAAAACATACAGCGGCCCCTGCTTCACGTATGACTTTCCCGACCCATCGCGGTAAACAATGATGTACAAATACATGTCTTCCCGCACGGGGCTGCCTTTAAAGGTTCCATCCCATCCGTCGTTTACATCGTTTGATGCAAACAGCTTTTCGCCCCATCGGTTTCGAATTTCCATTTCGTAAGATTCGAAATCTATAAATCCCGCAACGGGCTTAAAAACATCGTTGGCGCCGTTTATTACAATGGCGTTGGGTATCCAAACCAATGGATCCTGGGTTAAGCAAACCGTATTCGATTCAGAGATCCCAGTTACGCCGTAGGAGTTTTCATTTTCAACTGCAATGATTTGGTAGCAGAACTCCCCTTCGTCTTCCATAAAATCTTCCACATTTTCCGAGTAGTTCTGTACATCGTTGCCGAGAATTTCGTGCTCGCTGTAATCCATTTCCGACCCGAGTTTTCTAAGCAATCGATATTCCAATGCCCCTTCTTCCCAATCGGCGTAAGTATTCCACTCGGCAATATTCTCGAGTTCCTGATTGCCTTTTCGGGCGTTCAGAACAATATTCCTCCCGGTATTGGTTTCAAAAAGCTCCTGACCACACCCGTCAAAAATCCGAAACTTGTACGTGTAAATGGTATTTTGCGGATCTACGTCAGTGTCGGTGTATGTAATCAGCTCTTGAGTGCTTTGATTAAGGGTGGTGATTTGCTGATACTGACTTCCCTGTCTTCGCCTGTAAAGTTCGTATGTGGTTCCAATACCCGTGCTGTCTTGAAGAAGGTTGATTTGAAGGTTTTGGTTATCCACAGTAGATACACTACTGATGTAAGCGTAATCGATAACCGATGGATAATTGGTAGTAAAGCAGGCCATATTTGATGTGGATGCCCGCTGATTTCCATTGGAAACCGCTTCGAGGTAAATGCAGTATTCTAAATTGGGGGTTATTTCCAATTCGTAACTGGTTTCGTCTGCGCCAATCTCAATGATTTCATCGTCTATACCGTTATTGACGTGTAACCGGTATAGCTCTATCCCCTCTTCCCAACCTTCGTAAGGGTTCCAGGATAAATTTGCAGTTTGATCGCATTGGGTGTAATCCCATTTCAAAAACATGGTGGTGTAAATATCTTCGTAACTCAAGTCATTTCCGCAACCGTCAAAGGCAATTACCACAAGGTTGTTAGGCCCTGTTGGCGAAGCGTCGCCATATTCAAATTCGTTCGTTCCCGCGGGCACAAAACCAATGTTAATGGCATCTGGATTATTGGGATTGGGTATTTGCTGAATAAGGTATTCTTCCAGATCGGGAGCTGCAACGGGATACCAATAAATAATGGCGTCGCCCGTAAATGGATCTATAAGCACCGTTTCTACTTCGGGCGGCACAGGGCCGAGCAAATCCTGAAATGCATCCGACAAATATTGCGAGAACATTTCGCAAGTGTTGTTTTGATAGGATACGCGGTATTCAATGGAAACCAAATCTTCGCCCGGGGCCACACAAAACCCGTACAGCGTATCGCGATAAGTGGTTTCTGCAGCAGGCACTGAACCAATAAGTGTTTCGTTTATTTCTCCTTCTTCCCGTCGGTAAATATTAAACTGTCCGTTTCCCGATCCGTTCAAAAATGGAGAATTCCATTCCAGTTCGGCTGCGGAGTTCAACGTACCTGCCACAGCTCCGAGTTCCAGAAAAATAGATGAAACGGTATCGCTTGTAAAAAGCAGATCATCTGCACCGCTAAACCCCTGAATGTAGCAATATACCTGGCCTGTAGCAGGTGTAGCGGGTACATCGAGCCAGTCTAAGGGGTCTCCAACGTCTATTGTGGTAACATCGTCGTAAGCGCCCAGAGGATCTCCATTGCTCCTAAAAAGTTTGTAATATCCATTGGCCGGCATCCCATCGGCTTCTGCCCAAGAAACGCGCACATTTACCTGGTCTTCTACACTCACACAAATCTCATCGCCAGATAAATTTTGGCAAAAACCACTGGTTACCAGACCAGATATAAAAATCAGACTGAACGATAATTTCCGGCTCACCAAATTATGTAGCTCTTTATTCACGCGTTTTGTAAGTAACGTACTCTTCAATTAATTATTTGACGTATAATACCCTAATTCGTTGTGTTTCCCTACCATTTTCCCACTACAGAGAGTGTAAAGTTTTTGGGGCTTAGCCATTCCCGGGAAATTTCCAAAACTTCTCCTGAAGATATGGCATTTATATTTTTCGAAAATTCCGAAAAGTATTGGTTGGACAAACCGCTATTTATCAGAACTTTTAAACGATTTGATGTGGCGAAAGGTCCGTCGAAACTATGCAGCAAATTTCCGGTGATGTATTGCTTTACCAACTCCAGTTC
>JAIVHP010000143.1:9954-11416 GCA_020201045.1 Flavobacteriales bacterium | reverse complement strand
CGACTCATTCGCGCTGATGGACAAAACTTTTTGGGGTATTACAATACCGGATATATCCACCTCACAGAATTTCTGGAGTTTGAAATCGCTGAAGCGTATTTTGATTCCGTACTACAAATGAAGCCCGAGTATGTGGATGCCTTGTACAACAAAGGTCTTTGCGCCGAAGAAATGGGCGAAACAGATCGCGCAGTAAGCATTTACCGGAGCGTTATGGAGCAAGATCCGCAAAACGATGCTGCGGCCCGGGGATTGAGTAGACTGTTAGATTGAGAATTTTGACTCTTGAGATCAACGCTTTTCTGAAATTGCCGTTGTAATAGAAATCGCGTTCCCATCTGTTTCAGTCGAATCAGTGAGCTCCAGTTCATAGACAAAACTGGTGTTCCATTGGTATTTGAGCTCAGGTATAGAAGCGTTTTGGACGACGAGATATAAATCTAAAACGATAGAACCGGGCGCTTTCTCTTCTTCCGGTTCAAAGGCTACATCTATTCGCATATCGCTCAAATCGGTGTCTCTTATTTCTATGGATTCAGATGGCGAAACCGCGGCTGTAGATGAATACGTTTCGGCAAGGGTCCAACCGCTGTCGAGTTCTAATTGTATTTGAATTTGGGTTTGTCCGCGTCCAACCTTGATTTTTTCGCCTTCGCGCAAATCTAAAATCTTCGTTTCCCTTGGTGGGAAAGTATTTCCCCCCATTGTAAGCGGTAAAATTCTTGTTTCGCTAATGGCTTCCGCGTAAACCCGAATCGTGCCATTTCCGCTACACACCAGGTAAATCAGATCGCCTTTTATAGCCAAATCAGCCGGCAATTGCATATCTGTTTTGTCCATTGCCAATTTTGAAGGTCCGGCGAGCGTTTCAGATTTTTTCCTTCTAAATTGAAGCGCGCGCAAGGCGTTGTTGTAAGTGTCAGCTATCAACATTTCTCTACCTTTAATTTCCATTCCACCGGGTCCTGAAAACAGGATTTCATCTTTTTTACCATCTATAAGCCCCGATACCTTTCCGGCTACGGGGATTATCTCGCGCTCGTAAACTTCGTAAATTTTAGAGTTGCTCGAGCTGGAACAATAGATAATACCATTTTCATCAGTGGTGACTCCGGTCAGGTAGTTGGCAGTCGCTTTCAATTCGGCCACTTCTGTTCGCAAGTCCATGCTGTACACACCCTGAGCGGTTGTGAAGTAGAGCATATCTTCCCTGATATGCAGGCTGTGGGGTAAACAAATTGATCCATTTGTTCCAATCACCTTATAAGTTGGCAGTTCATCGAAAGATCCATTTCCCAAAACGGTTGTCACTTCTATGGTTTCGGGATTCACTTTTCTGATCCGGTGGTTTCTGGAGTCGGCCACGTAGAGCACACTCGAATCGCTGTGAAAAGCCAGTCCCCTGGGGCCATTGAATCGGGTGTTTTGAAAATCGCCATCTGCAAATCCCACTCTGCCACTT
>JAIVHP010000143.1:0-9828 GCA_020201045.1 Flavobacteriales bacterium | reverse complement strand
TGAGCAGGTATGTCCTTGCTTCATCACCGGGAAGGATGCAATGGTTTATTTCCGGTAAGTCACCGGCGAAAACAGGGATGTGAATATCGTGGCGGTAGAGAAAATCTTCAAAAACATCGTTTTGATCAAATAGCGATTCACTGTTATCAGTAATGAGCAATACGCGAATCTGCGGATAGTTTTGCTGCAGGGTGCTCAGGTTTCTCATGTTTTCAAAATCGGCGATTCGGTGGATAGACCCCGAGTGAATTACCGTGAGCTTCTCCAATCCGGGCCGAAATGGCTGCCCTCCTGTATTCATCCACCCCGATCCGGGCAATTCGCATAGTTCTTCCATATTTGGAATTGCCCTGGCGAGATCAGTTTTTTCGGATGTAATGGCTTCGAATGGTACCTGAGAAAATACTTGAAAACAATGGAATATTACGAGGAGTGAGAGGGTGTGACGGATATTCATCATCAGAAGTGTTGGAGCTGTAAAATTAAAAAAGGAGCCCTTTTGGAGCTCCTTTTTAAGATTTAATACGATTCCGTTCTTACTTTACAGCTTGAACGATAGCTTTGAAAGCGTCGGGATTATTCATAGCTAAATCAGCGAGTACTTTGCGATTTAGTTGAATATCTTTTCCTTTCAGCTTACCCATAAATACAGAGTAAGAAAGTCCGTGTTCTCTGGCTCCGGCGTTTATACGCTGAATCCAAAGCGCTCTGAAATTTCTCTTTTTCTGACGTCTGTCTCTGTAGGCATACCCCTGTCCTTTTTCAAGGGCATTTTTAGCTACGGTGTAAACATTTTTTCTTCTTCCAAAGTACCCTTTCGTTTGCTTGAGTACCTTTTTTCGCCTCGCTCTGGAAGCTACTGCATTTACTGATCTTGGCATTGCTTTTTACATTTTGAGAATAAGTGACACATCTAAGTGCTCTTTGTAACTACTTCTCCGGATTAATAACCTGTTAATTAATTACTTTGCGTTAAGCATGTTTTTTACACGAGCTTCGTCTGCAGCGTGAACGGTAGTAGTGTGCGTCAAATTGCGCAAATTATTTCTTTTTCGGGTTGATCATCATGATCATCCTTTTTCCTTCCAGTTTCGGGAGTTGCTCTACACCTCCGAGGTCGGCTAATTCTTTGGCAAATTTCAACAATAATACTTCACCGCGCTCTTTAAAAACAATGGTACGTCCTTTAAAAAAGACATAGGCTTTGATTTTCGCTCCTTCTTCCAAAAATTTCTTGGCGTGATTGAGCTTAAAATCAAAGTCGTGATCATCGGTGTTGGGACCAAATCTTATTTCTTTAACAACAACTTTTTGCTGTTTACTTTTAAGCTCCTTTTGCTTCTTTTTCTGATCGTACAGAAATTTCTTGTAGTCAATAATTTTACAAACGGGAGGATCTGCTTTCGGGGCTATTTCCACGAGATCCAGTTCGCGCTCTTCGGCGAGTTTTACTGCTTCTTCAATGGGGTATACGTCCGATGCAATATCGTCTGCAACCACACGCACCTTGGGAGCGGTGATTTTTCTATTAATTCTGTGCGGATCTTCTTTAATAACCCGGCTTGGTCCTCTTCGTCTTTTAAATCTTTTAGCTATGGCTACTTGGTTTTAGTTTCTAAATATCAATTGCCCAAAAGGGCTTCAATTTCATTGTTTACTAGTTCTGCGAAAGAATCCACGGTGTGTGTACCCTGATCTCCTTCTCCTTGTTTACGAACAGAAACGGTGCCATTCGAAGCTTCTTCATCGCCTACAATCAGCATGTAAGGCATCTTTTCTACTTCGGCGTCGCGGATTTTTCTACCCACTTTCTCGCTGCGTTCGTCAACAAGGGCGCGAATATCGTAATTATTTAGCTTATTTAAAACCTCTTGCGCGTATTTGTTGAACTTATCGCTCACTGGTAAAATCTTTACCTGATCGGGCATAAGCCATAGTGGAAATTTCCCCGCACAATGTTCAATTAGCACCGCAACAAAGCGCTCCATACTTCCAAAAGGCGCTCGGTGTATCATTACAGGGCGGTGTTTTGAATTATCGCTTCCCACGTACTCCAGCTCAAAGCGATCGGGCAGGTTGTAATCTACCTGTATCGTTCCGAGTTGCCACTTTCTGCCAATGGCATCGCGCACCATAAAGTCTAGCTTTGGCCCGTAAAATGCGGCTTCACCTTCTTCTACGACAAAATCGAGCCCCGCTTCTTCCACGGCTTCTTTAATTGCGGTTTCGGCTTTCCGCCAATTTTCATTCGAACCGATGTATTTTTCGCGGTCTTCCGGATCGCGGAGTGATACCTGAGCTATAAAATTGTCGAAACTCAACGTTTTGAATATGTAGAGCACCAGGTCAATAACCTTCTTAAATTCTTCTTTTACCTGCTCGGGGGTGCAAAATATGTGGGCGTCGTCTTGCGTAAAGCCGCGCACCCTGGTCAATCCGTGCAGCTCACCACTTTGCTCGTATCGGTAAACCGTTCCAAATTCTGCGAAACGCAAAGGCAGGTCTTTATACGATCTGGGCTCCGCGTTGAAAAGCTCACAGTGGTGTGGACAATTCATCGGTTTTAACAAGTACTCTTCCCCTTCATGTGGCGTGTGAATGGGTTGAAAGGAATCTTTCCCGTATTTGGCGTAGTGCCCCGACGTTACATACAGTTCTTTTCCGCCAATGTGCGGGGTAATTACGGGAAGGTAACCGGCTTTTTTCTGAGCGAGTTTGAGAAAATTTTCAAGGCGCTCGCGCAAAATAGCTCCCTTTGGCAGCCATAGCGGAAGCCCCATTCCCACTTTTTGGGAAAAGGTAAAGAGACCCATTTCTTTCCCGAGTTTTCGGTGATCTCTTTTTTGGGCTTCTTCCAGCAGTTCGAGGTATTCTTTGAGCTCTTTTTGTTTAGGAAACGTAATTCCGTAAATGCGGGTGAGCTGTTTGTTTTTCTCGTCGCCTCGCCAGTATGCCCCGGCGATAGAAGTGAGCTTTACCGCTTTTATAAAGCCCGTATTTGGAATGTGTGGCCCCCGGCACAAGTCGGTAAAGCCACCCTGCTCATAAAAAGAAATGGTACCGTCTTCAAGTTCATCTATAAGCTCAAGTTTGTACTCGTCGCCTTTCTTTTTGTAATAATCCAGCGCGTCTTTCTTTGATATTTCGTGGCGGATATAGGTGTTTTTCTCACGTGCCAGTTCGAGCATTTTTTGCTCTATTTTTGCAAAGTCCTTATCGCTGATCTGTTGATTGCCGAGGTCAACATCGTAGTAAAATCCGTTTTCGATGGGCGGGCCGATGGCGAACTTTATTCCGGGATAAAAATGCTGAAGCGCTTCTGCTAACAAGTGAGCTGAAGAGTGCCACATGGTAGATTTACCTTCGTCGTCGCTCCATGTAAGCAGCGTTATGTCGGCGTCGTCATTTATGGGCAGAGTGGCATCCATAACGTTCCCGTCCACCTTGGCGGCGAGCACGTTTCTAGCCAGGCCTTCGCTGATATCCTTGGCAACGTCCAGGGCAGTAACCCCTTTTGGATAAGTTTTTTTCTTTCCGTCTGGGAGTGTTATTTGTATTTCCATTTTCTGGAGGCTCGAAATTTTAGCCCGTAAAGGTAGTAAATGGTAGGCTTGATAAAAGAAAAAGAAAACCTGTCTATCGCTTAAAGACTTCTATTTCTTTCATCACTTTTATCAGGTCTGTGAATTTACCGTTGAATTTGGTAGCGCGCACCATGTGGTTATCAATCCAGTGGTAGTTTCCACCGCGTGGTTTTCCCATAAGCAACCCGTGGTATTTAAACCCGTGTTTTTCCAGCCACAGCTCGGTTATCTCTCTGTGTTCTTCTGTTCTGGAAGTAAAAAAGGTGATGATATGCCCCTGATCGAACCATTTATTAAGAATATCCAGCGCGTCGGGATAAGGTTCACAGGTCGCCATGCGTTCGGGCTCTTCATTTGGCACATCATCGGTAACGGTGCCATCGATGTCTATCAGGTAATTCTTTACATCTTCGTCGAGTTGGGGGGATATGGGATTCCCGTGCTCGTCGAAGGTGGTTCTCAGTGGATGGCCTGCTGATTCTGGCATAGTTTAAAAATTTTGTACTGCAAAAGTATGACTCTGTTTAAGTATAAAGAAGAATCTGATTGTTATTTATACACTAAGTCTGTAGAAAGGTTATTTTGAGAAAAACGAATTAGCATTGTTGGATTTGGGAATACTTTTTACATTTGCGCTCCGTTAGGAAATCGAGATGCCGCTGGGTGGCAAAGTAGCTTTTGGTCGATGTCAAGCACGTATCTCTTAAATAACCTAATGGTGAGATGGGTGAGTGGCAGATCAGCTTCAGGCTGATGCTAAACATGCATCTCTTTATAAACCTACTGGAGAGGTGGGTGAGTGGCTGAAACCACATGTTTGCTAAACATGCATACTGGGAAACTGGTATCGGGGGTTCGAATCCCCCTCTCTCCGCAAACCTTCTGAACCCGCTAAGCGCAGCTTAGCGGGTTTTTTTACGCTCCTAAAAGGCTGAGCTTGCTCAAAGCCTTTTAGGAGCGTAAAAAAACAGCGACACGGAGTGTCGCATGTTCAGAAGGTTTGGTTGGCCCCCCCATTGGGATGTCGCCCGAATGAAGTGGTCAAAATCATTGGCGTCTTTTAGGGGCGTAAAAAAACAGCGACACGGAGTGGCGCGTGTTCAGAAGGTTTGGTTGGCACCCCCCTTGGGATGTCGCCCGAATGAAGTGGTCAAAATCATTGGCCGACTTTCGTCAATAACCCCAAAGTTCCATTTATACGTTTTATTCGGGCGACAATCCCCTTTTTGTTGTTGAATAGCTCAAAGTCTTTTAGGGGCGTAAAAAAACAGCGACACGGAGTGGCGCATGTTCAGAAGGTTTGATTGGCACCCCCCTTGGGATGTCGCCCGAATGATTTGATTCAAATCAGAGGTACTACTTCTTGAAAAATCTCGAAGCAGAGTCTTTAAAAGACTAATGCAGTATTGATCTGTATAGATTGTGTTTTTTTAGTTGTAAAACACTGTAATTGAGAGTTTATGTGTGGTTTTTTTGAGAATTTTTAAATCACTATTGGACTCCAAGAATTCTATTTATTTTGAAAATTGTGCTTACTACGAATTAGCCTATTACTTTTAGCCGCAAAAATATCAGTAACCATGCTTAAACGATTCTACAAGTTCTTGAGCCCGAAGTACCAGGATTTATATCTCGAATATAAAGTAAACTTCAGGCCTAGATATACCCAGGATGACCCTCATCCGGAATTGTTTGACATCATCTCATCAAAAAATTCTGAATACAAGAAATTGTTGGATGAAGCTTTGCGTATCAAGGATGTCATCTGGAAGATAAAGGATTCATCTGTGGAGAAGGATGCAACGTTACCGGGCTGGAATAATGGCTTTTTGCCTGGACTTGATATTATTGCGATACTCACCATATTATCGACATACAAGCCTAAAAAATATGTAGAAGTCGGTTCAGGAAATTCAACTAAAGTCGCACATATGGCAAAGTCTGAATTTGATTTGCAAACGAAGGTTATTTCTATCGACCCTGAGCCCAGAGCAGAAATAGATCAAATTGCTGACGAAGTAATCCGAAAACCATTTGAAGATATCGACTCAGAGTTTATCGGCTCTCTCGAAGCAGGAGATGTGTTGTTTATTGATAATTCACATAGAATACTTCCCAACTCAGATTCGATGGTATTTTACATGGAAGTTCTCCCCAGGCTGAAACCCGGTGTCATCGTCCATATACATGATATTTACCTTCCCTATGACTATCCACAATTTATGTGCGATAGATTCTACTCGGAGCAATATGGGTTGGCTTTTTTCTTATTGGCCAATCCTCAGAAATATACTCCAATCCTTCCCAATTATTATGCCAGTCAAACTGCAGATTTGGCAAATGTGATTGCCGATGTTTGGAATCACCCGAACCTAAAGGGAGTTGAAAGACACGGTGGATCATTCTGGTTCTCTGTGGCCTAGATGCTTGTGAAGTGGTCGCCAAGTTTTATTAGCGTCGCAAATTTAATTTACTTGAAAGTCGATTTTTCATGATTCTGAACAATGCTGGCGACCAACAAAACAGACCCTATATCAAATCAAAATTATTGAGCTATATCGGAGTCTTCGATTTCAAAAACACAGGTATGCTCGTATTCTGGGGGAAGCGTCTTTACTCTTTCTGTTTCCACATCCCAGTCTGATGTGTTTTGGATGCGCTTGTTTAGCATTCCGCCACCTTCTACCCAAGACCAGGCAGAGTCAAGCCGAGCAGCGCAATCCGGGGGATCTTCACTCCCTGAATTGGAGTTTTGAAGGGAGATGACCCGCTCTTCACCCGGGTTGAGTTTTATGGTGTCATTCGATGGAATTCCAAACCGGTAAATAACGATTTTAATTTCCTTTTCAGAGCTGTTTTTGATGGTTCTAGAAGTGTTAGATTCACCCGAACAGGCAATTAGAAATAGAACAGAGATAATGAGGTAGTGCGATTTCACATCACAAAGAAAACAAACAATCTTATAGCTGTGATTTTTAGTGCCCATCTAAAAAAAGAAAACCAGCGCTGGGAACCAGCGCGTGGTTTAAAGGTGTTGTCACTCCCCCCAACCAGGATCACCCCGACGGAAGTCGGGGTAATCCTGATCTCGCTTGTAAGCCCAGCTAAAAAAAGAAAACCAGCGCTGGGAACCAGCGCGTGGTTTAAAGGTGTTGTCACTCCCCCCAATCAGGATCATCCCGACGGATGTCGGGGTAATCCTAAGTCCGCTTGTAAGCCCATCTAAAAAAAGAAAACCAGCGCTGGGAACCAGCGCTTGGTTTAAAGGTGTTGTCACTCCCCCCAACCAGGATCACCCCGACGGATGTCGGGGTAATCCTAAGTCCGATCGTAAGCCCATCTAAAATAAGAAAACCAGCGCTTACTTACCCTTTTTAATCTTGCCATAGCTACTTCTTAACTAAAACAAGGTATTTTCTGCTCGTTCTAATTCCTGGCACAATTCAAATCTCCTTATATTCCCAGATACTTATAGCTACTATTAAACCCAGCCCATGAAAACCATCCGCCCCTTCCACGTCGCCTTTCCGGTAAATGATCTTCCCGCCACCCGAAGTTTTTTTGAAGGCGTTTTGGGCTGTAAAATAGGTCGCACTTCAGAAAAGTGGATTGATTTTGATCTTTATGGTCATCAGATTACCGCTCATCTTACCGACCAAGCCATTCAGGAGCCGCCCGCAAATGAAGTCGATGGAAAACCCGTTCCCATTAAGCACTTTGGGGTGATACTGGAGTGGGAGCAATGGCACGAGTTGGTGGAAAGGCTAAATGCTGCCAATACAGGTTTTATCATTGAGCCCTATATCCGCTTTAAGGGTGAACCCGGCGAGCAGGCCACCATGTTCTTTCTAGATCCGAGCGGAAACGCGCTTGAATTCAAAGCTTTTAAAAGAGACGACGCTATTTTTGAAAGCAATTGAAATACTTCGAGCTAAATCTATCTTTTAAATTGAATCAGGGATGTAAGGAATAGTTGCTTGCAAAGCACCATCTATGATTTAATTCAGTGCAATCACATCTGATCAGATACGTCAATAATCCAACTGAAATGATTTTGTAGACATTGGAAATATGGCTTACTTGCAAAAGACCAAAGTGGAAGAAGTATGAATTGTAGAGTATTATTACTGTGTTGTCTAAGTTTTATTTTAACTGAGCTTGCGTGTGCTCAAAACCCAATACAATCAGAATCCTTTCAATTCAATGAGTATAGATGGTATCAAACTACGGCGCTTCAATTGTTTCACAACAAGACGACTCAAGCTCCTGGACTGGAAATTCCTGTGTTCACTGGAAATAATACAATATTCACATCGAATTTATGGATATCTGGCAGAGACCAGAATAACGAGCTGCATGCTTCTGGTTCGGCGAATAATTGCGGACAAATTAATGATGGCTTTTGTGAGTATATACCCGGCCCAATGAAGCTGGATGGAACTGCCGATTCTGAGGGAGGGTACTTCGAATCTTTCAATCGTTTTTGGGCAATTACAATAGATCAGGTTGAAAGTCATCAGGATTATTTCGAATGTTTAAACGATCCCGGTTGTGACGAAGAGATGCAATATCCTGATGGATATCAAGTCCCGGAAGCGTTCAGCACTTGGCCGGCTCTGGGGGATACCGAAAACGGATTTGCTCCCCAGCTCGCACCTTTTGTGGATGCCAACGAAAACGGAACCTACGATCCGGAAAACGGAGACTACCCGGATTTTTGCGGCGATTTTTGTACTTATTTTATCAGTAATGATGCAGCAACTCCCCATACCTTTACTCAGGAAGAGCCACTCGGATTTGAAATTCACACCATGGTGTACGGATATGAATCTATCTCGGAAGCACTTACCAACACCCTATTTGTGCGGCACGAGCTCATAAATCGCAGTGATAACAGCTACACTGATCTTTACATCGGGAGCTGGAACGATTTTGATATCGGTAATTTCAGTGATGACTACATTGCTACCGATGTAGAGCGAGCCATGATATACGCATATAATGGAGACTCTTTTGACGAAGGTTCTACTTCTGGACCCGGTTATGGAGATGACTTACCTGCGATGGGAGTTCGTGTTGTTGAAGGGCCAAAAATGCCACAGAATGGAATTGATGACGATGTTTATTCCACAGAATATGAGTCATATGGAAATCAGACTTCTGGTTGGGGAGATGGGGCTGTTGACAATGAAAGACTGGGACTTAGCTTTTCAACCCGTCAATTTGATACTTCTTTTCCACCTGCGACTAACCTTCCATCAAATGGATCAAGTGAAGACAATCCCCCCGGCGACCGAAGGATGCTGGGTTCTACCGGGCCATTTGAACTGGCTCCCGGCGAGAGCGACTATATCAACTACGCGTTTGTGTTTGCGCGCGACTCGTACGACTCGGAAGAAACTCCACTGGAAACACTTCAGCGCTTCTCAGACGAAGTAGTGTCTTTTGCATGCGCGCCACCCGCAGACATTGTTTTGAGCAGTCGCCAGCCGGAAGCGAAAAAGCCCAGCGTGAGCATTTTCCCCAATCCGGCAACCGATCGCATCTCTATCGAACTTCCAAATAGCGGGATGCAGGCGAAGCTGTTCTTCCACGATAGCTCTGGAAGGCTTGTCGATTCATTCTCAACCAATGGAGAAGCGATTATTAAGCAGTCTATCAGCCTAACACCCGGAGCTTATTTGGTTACTATTCAAACCGAAGCGCACACCTGGACTGAGAAAATGGTTGTGCAACCCTAAATCATATTTTAAACGGATATTGGAATGTTTGCTTTTCAAGCACTCCCCGTGTTCTTCAGCCTGCAAATATCTTCTTGCCGATTTGTACTATCGGGCTTTAACAAAAGTACTGCGAAAGTATTTGTCTCCTGAGTTGGCGATGATTAGATATGGCCCGGCAGGCAAGGCCGAGATACTCATGTTGGGATCAGTTCCACTTTGATTTAAGAGGCTGGCTTCTTCTACCATTTGTCCCTGCATGTCGAATATGCGGACTTGTGTTCGTTCAGGCATTTCGGGCAATTCGAGCCGAATGATCTCTCTGGCTGGATTCGGGTATATATTAAAACTCTGGATTTGAGTTCGATCGCTCAAACCATCGGGGTCTTCCGCGAGGAAAACCGGAAAGCCGGAGTCAAACCCAAATGCATACGAATCGAGCTCAAAGCAATACTCGTCATAGCACAGGGGCGAACTTTCGAAAAATTGCATGGTGTATAGGGTAATGCAGACCTGATAAATAC
>JAIVHP010000142.1 GCA_020201045.1 Flavobacteriales bacterium | reverse complement strand
CCCCATTGTGCTCGGCAAGCGTTCGCGTATTGAAGAAATCATTGAGAAATACGCGTTGAGCCTGGATGGCATTCAAATTGAAGATATAAACGAAAACCCCGAAAACATCGATCGCTACGCCGAGGCGTATTTTCAACTTCGACAGCGAAAAGGAGTAACGGAATACGAAGCCGGTAGAGATATGATTCACCGCGGCTATTACGGCAGTATGATGGTGAGACTGGGCGATGCCGACGCAATTATTACCGGTTTAAAGCGTAAGTACCCCACCGCCATCAGACCTGTTTTAGAAACAATCGGAAGAAAGCCGGGAATTTCAAAAGTAGCCGGCATGTACATTCTCCTAACTAAAAACGGGCCGCTCTTTCTTTCAGACACTACCATTAATCCACACCCCACTGCAAACGACATCGTTGAAACCGTAATCAATACCGCGGCCGCTGTAAAGCTAATGGGTCTGGAACCCAAAATAGCCCTTTTGAGCTATTCAAACTTTGGCTCCAATAAGGGTAGTGTTCCCGACCGCATGCGCGAAGCGAATAAAATTCTCAGAGAGCGGTTTCCCGAACTCGTTGTAGACGGAGAGATGCAGGCCAATTTTGCAATGGACAACAACTTGCTCCGCGATGTTTTTCCGTTTAGTACCCTTGTAGGCAAAAAGCCAAACACATTGATTTTTCCCGATCTGGCATCTGGAAACATCGCCTACAAACTCTTGCAGACTTATGGGTCTGTTGAAGCAATTGGCCCAGTTTTAATCGGGCTGAACCATAGCGCCCACGTACTTCAAATGGGCAGCTCGGTGCGAGAAATTGTAAATATGGCCACATTGGCTGTGATAGACGCTCAAACGCGCAAGGCCGATTAGAGTTTGGGGTTGGCTTTGTGGCGGTCGGCGTCTCGAGCTGTTTTCTTGGCGATATTTTTTTCCATGGCTTCAGTCAGGTCAATCCCCGTTTGATTCGCGAGGCACACCACCACCCAGAGCACATCGGCCAGTTCATCGGCGAGTTCCTTGTCGCGGTCTGACTCTTTTTCAGATTGCTCGCCGTAGCGCCTGGAGATAATTCTGGCTACTTCACCCACTTCTTCGGTGAGTATTGCCATATTGGTGAGTTCATTGAAATACCGCACTCCGTAGGTTTCTATCCACTGATCAACGGTTTTTTGAAGTTCACTTATCTCCATGATTTGCCGGTTTTATCTAAAGTTTTGTCGCTTGTTTTCTTCCAGGACACCGAGATTTCTAAAAATCTTTTTGGTGCGTATCAATAAGGATGGTCACGGGTCCATCGTTTTCCATGTCAATTTTCATATCCGCACCGAATTTTCCGGTTTTTACACTGCCGCGAATTTCATCGTGCAGGTAATCTACAAAGTCTTCGTAAAGCGGAACCGCCACATCGGGCTTCGCCGCGCGGATATACGAAGGCCTGGTGCCCTTCTTTGTTTTGGCGTGAAGGGTAAATTGACTGATGACCAGGGCTTCTCCTGAAATCTCATTTACATCTTTGTTCATCAACCCTTCGGAATCGGCAAAAATGCGAAGCGATGCAATTTTTCTCGCGAGCCAGGCGGCATCTTCCTTTTCGTCTTTCCCTTCGACTCCCAAAAAAATCAGTAATCCGGTGGTGATGGCATTGTGCACCCTTCCTTCAATTTCTACTTTGGCGTAACTTACTCTTTGTACAACGGCTCTCATCGGTATTGCTCTTCGTTTTCGTGATACATATTTAAGTAGCTGTTATAGCGCGTTTCGGCAACTTCGCCGCGCTCTATAGCCTTCTTTACTGCACAACCCGGCTCGCTGATGTGCAAACAGTTATAAAACTTGCAATCGGGAAGGTGCTTCCGCATTTCGGGGAAGTAACCCGCGAGCTCTTCGCGCTCGATGTCTACGATTCCAAAACCGCGAATTCCCGGAGTGTCTACCACGTAGCCGCCAAACTCAAGCTCAAACATCTCGGCAAAGGTTGTGGTGTGCTGCCCCGTTTGGTGCGAAGTTGATATCTCGCCTGTTTTGAGCGACAGGTTGTTGTCAATTTTATTGATCAGGGTTGATTTTCCCACTCCGGAATGACCACTCAATAGCGAGACTTTGTCCATAAGCAGGTCTTTCAAATCATCAAATCCCAGCTCCTTCTCGGCAGAAGTGAAAATTACAGGGTATTCCAGTTCCTGATAAACCGAAGCAAATGATTCCAGGACATCAATATCGCCATCGGCCAATAGATCAATCTTATTGAAAACGATGGCCACGGGAATATGAAATGCTTCGGCCGCCACGCAAAAGCGATCGATAAATGTTGGAAAAGTCACCGGCTCTTTCATGGTAACGATCAAAACCGCCTGGTCTAAGTTAGACAATACCTTTGGTGATTCCTAAATCTGACAACACAGAAACGGAGATATTGCATAAATTCGCAGGTATATGTCTATAGAAGTAAAAGAAGTTTCAAAGTACTACGGAGATCAGGCGGCGCTGAAAAACGTATCGAAATATTACGGATCTCAGGCGGCACTACCTTTGATATCTAGCTGAATACCCCATTTGCTTCTTTCTTAGGTCATCGATTGGTTCAACTACATTTATAATTTCAATCTGCTCGTACGTGGTAGCTTACCAAATAAATAGCTCAACATAAGAAGCTAAGAAATACTAGTCAGGACTAATTATTAGTCCAAATGATATTGAATGGAATCTTGTGGTATACTCTACCTTATCAATTTCTTGACTTAACCTAAACCGGCTAAAATACCCGCTATTTAGGGTCGTTTTGAATTCGTTATACATATACCCAATACCTGGAACAAATTTCCAATTCAGAAATTCGAATGAATGAATTCCAAAAAATAATGAACCGGATAGCCCTCCGCTGAATTCCCAATGATACTGATTAAGCTGCTTGAGAAATTTTTCATCCAAAAATGAATAACCCAGAGAGCCATTGGTTGTCATCTCCAAATTTTTAAACAGTACAAAGTCGAAATCAACATTGAGCTCAACCGGATAGTAAATTCTTTTGTACGTCTCGTCTGCAAAAAAAGGATGAGCCATCTCTAGAATTGACGTTCCTACTCCTACCCCAATTCCAAAACGCGAAATTCTTTTCCCAAAAATTACATTCAGGTTTAAAAGTGGGTTATTGTATCTCGATTGATTTGGAAGAGTCAAAGATAATTCCCCATCGACAATCGTTCTACTCTCATATTGATAATTACCGACAGACACGGCAACATTGCTCTCGGCTTTCAAAAAAAAGTCTGAATACTGACAATTGGCATTACTGCTGAACCACAAGAATCCTAGAAACCCAAGTATTTTCTTAACAACCAGGATGTCCATAACAATCTAATACCTAAAAATTACAGATTGACCATCTTGATTAAAAGTAACTACTTCGATATCAATAATCCCATCACCTGTTCGATAATCTGAGATTATTCTACTACTTCCTCTAATTAAATAAATGTGTACAAAAGAATTAGCAGGAAATTCATTTAATAATTTATTTGACGAAAAAGTATGGGAACCGTCATCATCAGTTGTGGTAAGAATTTGATAGTTCGCGGTTTTAGAATTGGAAGAAGAAAGTCTGTTTGATTGAAGGCCTCGATATAACATCATTATACCGATAATATTATTTGAATTGTTAGGATCGGTGGCCCACTCTAATGTGAGGTCGTTGTTCCTGTCTAAATCGTATCCGTTGACAATTTTACTAAACTTAACCTGAGAAGGAAAATAAACTGCACTGGAAACATCCAAGTCGTAATATTTTGAGATATCTAACGTCAAAGAATCACCTAAACTAGATTTTAGAATATTATTTTCTGTTTCACCTGGGAAAAAAGTTTTATGGAAATTACCTGTAGTGGAAGTTTCTGGTATCTTGTATCCTTCAACATCAATTTGTGCACCCGAGACGAAAGTTTCGGAGCTATCGTATAAGTTGGCACTAACCGTGAATGACCCGACTTTTGAATTCATACCACTATAATAAATGAAAATTTCAGAGTCCGCTGTTTCACCACTTGACTTCATCATTTCACCAAAAAAATTCTTGTTAATCTTGGAATTGTCATCCCTTGTGCAACCTGTCATCAAAAGAGTTGTGAGGAAAATGCAAGAAAATAATTTCATAACTACTTTTTTTTAAGTGTAAATCTTATAAACATTCCAAAATTTCGTTAGTACCATACATGTAGTAGTACTGGAATGCAGAGTTCGCATTGATTTCGTAATTAGGAAAGGATTCAAAAATAGGTCGGCCGTATCCGTTAGGACAGGAACCAAAGAACGCATTGCAACAGTCAACACATTCATCAAATTCAGTAGAAACTTGGATCGCGTACGTTCCGTTATTTGGAATTTCTACATAACCTAAGGATTCATAATTACCATCAATCTCATTATCTATTATCAAATATTTCGTATCAACAGTTGATACCACTTGACCGTTACTCCATTCATCTACGTATATGAAACAATGAACATCCGCAGCAGGGTTTCCTGACCCTTCCATGTGCATGGAAGCATAAGTGTTTTCACAGTTTTGAGTAAAAATCGTGTAGCTGAGTCTGACTTCCGTGGATACAGGTGCACCCACAGGAGATACAGCTGATTCAGGATCACAAGAAATAAAAAGGATTGGAAAGACAAATAAAGCTAAAAATAGGTTCTTCATATTTGAAAAGAGTTAAAAGTATTTACGCAAAAAATTACTCTCAATACTCTCAATACTCTCAAACCTAAGGATTTTTATTGGATGAACTAAATTATCTTGCCACCAGGCAAATGCATTTAAAAACTTAAGATCTTTAGTAAGTAGTTTTATCCTATCCTGCTATTCTTAGTTTTAATCTGATGCCCCGTTTATTAGATGTTTCTTTTTTAGCGAGATTAAGCAATACTTTAATGATCGATGAAAGGTTCCGGACGGTATTAGAAGATCTTTTTCTTTTGAGTCTTCTGCAAAGACTACATGCAATGTCTAGTGCAACTTGTTTTCTATCGCCCAGTGTTTTCGAATAGTATGTTGAAACTCTTTTGCAGAGGCATTGATGGAAGAAATGTAGTACTTGCAAGCATTTTCAATATTATCCTTTCCCTTGAAGTCTCTTATGCTTTCTATTCTTATAACCAATGCCATTTTCGGCTATTCTTTGTGCGCCCTCAGGTCAAACTTAATGATTACACTGCCTACCCTGGTTTCTATTCGGCAGTGCCCAAATTCCATATCTGTATCGGCTTTCTCCACCTTTGAAAACCTAAATTCATCAATGACTTCTTCCAACAAATTGGGTTGATTTACTTTCAATGCAAAAACATAATTTGCTTTTCTGTCAATAATGGATTTTGCTATTTTCTTTTGACACACCATCGCATCACTGGTTATAGCAGCTCCTTCATCGCCACACTTTCGATCAAAGTTGGTATTACCTTGATTTCATTGGATTTTTCTGTCACCTTCACGTGACCCAGAGCTAAGTTATTTTTCGATACACAATTGCTAAAGCCCTGCTAAAATTTCTCCAGACACAAAGATCTGATAAGCCCATTAAAAGTATCGTGAGAAGGAATACCGCAAGGCAAAGCACAAAATAAAATAAAGTGAGCCACTTTTCTTTTTCGCGGCCATACTGCCGAATTCCATCCCATGAATCTGCGCCACAGATCACTCCGCAAATGGATATGGCTACTACATCCAGCAGCTCATGTTGTTTGTTGCCGGATAGTCTTCTATTGTCTTCCAGTGGCTCAAAAAGTCTGTCATTCTAGTGTTTTTCCTTATTGATCTACTTGTTTGATTATCTCTTAATACCTTTGGTGATTCCTAAATCTGACAACACAGAAACGGAGATATTGCATAAATTCGCAGGTATATGTCTATAGAAGTAAAAGAAGTTTCAAAGTACTACGGAGATCAGGCGGCGCTGAAAGATGTGAGCTTTCGGGTTCAAAAAGGCGAAATAGTGGGGTTTCTCGGTCCGAATGGAGCGGGGAAATCTACCATGATGAAGATTATCACTTGCTTTTTGCCTCCCAATAAAGGAGACGTTAAAGTTGCCGGATTTGATATTTACGACCAAAGCATTGAAGTGCGCAAAAAGGTGGGATACCTGCCCGAAACCAATCCGCTATACCCGGAGATGTACATCCGTGAGTACCTTGGTTTTGTAGCTAATATTTACGGTGGTAAGAACAAAAAAGCCCGCGTAGATGAAATGATCGAACGCGTAGGCCTGGAGCGGGAGAGCCACAAGCGAATCGGCGAGCTTTCAAAGGGATACAGGCAGCGCGTAGGTATAGCCCAGGCACTTATTCACGATCCCGAGGTACTTATTCTAGACGAACCGACATCGGGATTGGACCCGAACCAACTCGAAGATATCCGGAATTTGATTCGGACAATCGGAAAAGAGAAAACAGTATTGCTCAGTACCCATATCATGCAAGAGGTAGAATCGGTTTGCGATCGGGTGATTATTATTAAGCAAGGCCAAATCGTAGCAGATAACTCGGTGGGTGAGCTAAAACAAGAAACCAATACCGAAGAGATCAGGCTCCATTTAAACAAGGAAATCAGTTTGAAAAAGTTGCAATCACTGCCTGGGGTAGTGGACGTAAAGATGACTTCTTCGGCCAAATACAGGATTCTTTACGAGAAAGGAAAGTCCGTAGGCCCCGGATTAACCGCTTTGGCATCCGAAGAAAATGCCGACGTTGAAGAGTTGAAAAAGTCGGAGCGTAGCCTCGAAGAAGTCTTTAAAACGCTCACCAAATAAATCTTCTTTTACAGGGAAGTATTTTTTCTATTTTTGTCGCGCTTTCAGTGGAGTAATTTGGCCTATTGCAACCACGGTAAAAAATGCTAAAAACGCAACGCCCCGCCCCTTTCTGGAAGCACCCGAACACCTACTAAAATAAAAACTTCATGCCATACGCTTTTACCTCTGAATCTGTATCCGAAGGACATCCCGACAAAGTATCAGATCAAATTTCCGATGCTATTTTAGATCATTTTCTGGCCTTTGACCCCTATGCAAAAGTAGCTTGCGAAACATTAGTTACCACCGGACAGGTTGTGCTGGCCGGCGAGATCAAATCAAACGCTTATGTGGATGTTCAACAAGTTGCCCGAGATGTAATTGAACGCATCGGCTACACCAAAGGCGAGTACATGTTTGAGAGCAATTCATGCGGTGTTTTGAGTGCTTTGCACGAACAGAGCCCCGATATTAACAGGGGGGTAGACCGCGGCAAAGTTGAAGAGCAGGGTGCCGGCGACCAGGGAATGATGTTTGGGTACGCCACCAACGAAACGGATAACTACATGCCTCTTGCGCTGGATTTATCGCATCGAATTCTCAAAGAACTCGCTGCACTCAGGCGCGAAAACAATGAAATAACTTACCTGCGCCCCGACTCTAAGTCTCAGGTAACCATAGAATATTCAGACGACAATGTACCCCAACGTATCGACGCCATCGTAATTTCTACTCAACACGATGAGTTTGTTGTGGCCAAATCAGATTCGGATGCAGATCAGAAAGCCGCCGAAGAAGCAATGTGTAAAAGAATTGCCGAAGACCTAAAAACCATTCTTATGCCTCGGGTAATTGCTCAGCTTCCCGGGCACATCCAAGAACTTTTTACCGACCAGATTAAATACCACATCAACCCCACCGGGAAATTTGTAATTGGCGGCCCCCACGGTGATACGGGGCTCACAGGTCGCAAAATTATCGTAGATACCTACGGAGGTAAGGGAGCACATGGCGGTGGTGCTTTTTCGGGAAAAGACCCCAGTAAGGTAGATCGTTCGGCAGCTTACGCCGCTCGCCATATCGCGAAAAATTTAGTTGCAGCAGGTGTAGCCGATCAAATCCTCGTGCAGGTTTCTTACGCCATCGGGGTAGTAGAGCCCATGGGTGTTTTTGTAGACACCTATGGATCATCTAAAGTGAATATGAAAGACGGAGAAATCGCCGAAAAAGTCAAAAAGCTATTTGATCTTCGCCCGGGTGTGATAGAACGCGACCTGAAATTGCGCACGCCCATGTACAGCGATACTGCGGCTTACGGGCATATGGGAAGAGAGCACAAAACTATTCAGCGGTCTTTTGTGCAGATCAATAACGGCCAAAAGGAAGTGAAGCAAATGGACGTCGAGATCTTTACCTGGGAACAACTCAACAGGGTAGAAGAAATTAAGGCTGCTTTTAATCTTTAACATTCGGACGTATTCCGGTTTAAAGACCTAAATCTGTTTTTCTTAACCCCGCACTTTTACCCTGGAACTGGTTATTTCCAGAAATTGTATTCTATTTCTTTCTGAGAAATATCTTAATTGGAATACCGGTAAGGTCGAAATTCTCGCGGAGCTTGTTTTCAAGGAAGCGCTTATATGGATCTTTCACGTACTGCGGTAAATTGCAATAAAAGGCAAATGCCGGTTTGTGGGTAGGCAATTGCATCACATATTTAATCTTAACGAATTTCCCCTTGTAGCTCGGCGGGGGATTAGATTCGAGAATGGGTTGGAATACATCGTTTAGTTTTGATGTGGGTATCCGCGTTTTAATATTCTCGTACACTTCCATGGCCCGCTCTACTGCCTTGTGGATTCGCTGCTTAGTGAGCGCTGAAATAAAGATGATCGGCACATCGGTAAAAGGC
>JAIVHP010000378.1 GCA_020201045.1 Flavobacteriales bacterium | reverse complement strand
ACATTGACAAGCTGCGTTACGTGATCAACTACGACATCCCCAACGAAGCGGAAACTTACGTGCACCGAATCGGTCGCTGCGGAAGAGCCGGCGAAGAAGGGGTATCCCTTTCCATTTGCGAGCCCGAAGAAAACGCCTACATCCGCGACATCGAAAAGCTGATTGGCCGGAAGATCGACGTGGTGCGAAACCACCCCTTCCCGCAAACCGACAAGCCCATGAACGCGGAAGAGAAAAAAGAGTTTGAAAAAGAAAAGCAGCGCAAGAAGCAGGAGTTTTTTGCGAACCGCAAGAAGAACTCGTCTTCCAAAAAAGGCAATTCCCGCAATTCCCGGGGGAGAAGGTAATTTTACTTTCTACCACTAATTTCAAGCGGAATGGGAAAAATTGCGAGCAAAAGCGTGCTTAGCAAAACTCTTGCATGTTTTTTCTACTCCTCGCAAAGCCGCCAAGTCGCAAAGAATCTTAGCGGCTCTGCGACTTTGCGTGCAACAAAACTTTGAGTTCTTTGGTGCTGCATTTCTGCATATGCAGACCGATAAGACTTAAACCCATCGAATTTAGATTTATACCCTAAGTTAGGATATAGGAGCGACAGCGAGAATGGTTGGTACGCTTAAATCAAGAAATTTTAGCTACCAGTCTATCGGGGATTGTAAGCGTTCTGTCTTATGCGCTGAGCCAGCGCTTCCCGGTTGGGCCACCAGATTTCTCTTTCGGGCAAAAGAATTTTACGTCCGTGAAACTGCCGCAAGTTAAATGGCGACGTTTGGCTTTCCACAAAATCACCGGATACCACTACGCGGTAATCGGTATTGATGTGGATAAGCTTGCGGTCGAAGGCGCGGTGTAGCGTGGGGGTGAGGGCAATGCCGTTTTGAATGGTGTCGTTCTTCGAAGACGACCATGGCGTGATATGGCAAGCATCAATCATTTGCACTCCCGATACAGCGGTAACCCGCAAGCCGGAAATGGCGCAGGTGTAGTTGTAGATTTTGGGTACGCGGTTTTGAAATACCGCCGATCGAGCTTCTGTCGAGACCGTTTTCAGGTAAGAAGGAACGGCTTCTGCCGCTCGGTCTTGTTCAAACTCCATCTCTATTTGCTCGAGATACCGTGAAGCTTCAGCCCGAATAATATTTCCATCATAAGATTGACCTGGGAAGTAATGATCTATAAGAAAAGTGTGAATTTTCTTTCTTTCACGTGGATTGTCAAAGGCGAGCCAGAAATAGTCATTCAAGTATACATACTCTACACTCTTTTGCAAAGCCAACACGCTCTTAGGCGAATACGAACTGGTAAGAGCTACTTTGGCGCCATCTGCCGTTTCCAGGTTCCAGAACTTATCGCCCGTAAGGTGAAAAAAAGGCAGGTAAAACCGTGGTTGCCAACCTTCGTGCGGAACCAACTTCAGCCAGATATTTTGGAAAATGGCGATTAACTCCGGCGTAATGGTGATTTTATTATCTGTGATTAATCCCGTTTCAATTGCTTCCAAAACTGCAAGTAGAAGAATAGGCTTATGCGGTGCTTTACCGAATGAGTGGTTTCGATGTGATGCTCTCTTGAGACGGGATAGGATGGAAAGATCCGGATTCATCTTTTTTGAAGTTTTTCAGTTTTAGGCGATCACGGTTAATATATGCAAGATTTTGATTGTTCTGCCTTTCGCTAAGATGGTAAATCTAGTCAATGATTTGACAAGTTGAAATCCGGAATTTACCGTTAGCCTCCCTTTAACCTTCTAATTTCTGGAAATCAAACATTGATTGCGGATAGAGCGAGTGCGAGAGTGAGAGTGAAGAAAAATCAGAGTTCGAAACGCCGCTATTGCCTGTCGGCTCCGTTTCTCACTCTGATTTTGTACCTCGGGCGGGAATCGAACCCGCACTCCCGAAAGAACTGGATTTTGAATCCAGCGCGTCTACCAGTTCCGCCACCGAGGCATTGAGTGTATCCCGCTTTTTCAGCGGGTCACCCGGGAAATGAGTCGGCAAAATTACGCTTTCCACCCATATGCGCAAATAAAAAATGCCCCCGAATTTGACGGCTCGCTTTTTCCTTGTTTTAATAGGGGGTATTCTGTAGCTTTGCACCCCTGTTTTTAAGACCAGTAAGATGAGCAATTCAGTTAAAATTTTTGCGGGCCACGGATCACTCGATCTGGGAACGCGCATAGCGAAATCTTACGGTCAGGAACTGGGCAACCTCAAGCACTCCAAGTTTAGCGACGGCGAATTTCAAATCTCCTACGAAGAGAGCATCCGCGGAAACGACGTATTTATCATTCAAAGCACGATGCCCCCGTCAGACAACCTGATGGAACTGCTTATTATGATCGATGCGGCAAAACGCGCTTCCGCAAATCGAATTATCGCCGTAATACCCTACTTTGGGTTTGCCCGGCAAGACCGCAAGGATAAACCGCGGGTCGCAATCGGTGCAAAGTTGGTGGCAAACTTGCTTACCGCTGCCGGTGTAGACCGAGTGATGACGATGGACTTGCACGCCGATCAAATTCAGGGATTCTTTGAAGTGCCCGTAGACCACCTCTTCGCATCGTCTATATTCCTGCCGTTTATCGAATCGCTAGATACGTCGAACCTGATTATGGCGGCGCCCGATACCGGGGGAACCAAACGTGCAAACGCCTATGCCAAGCACCTAAATGTTGATATGGCCATCTGCTACAAGCAGCGAAAGGTGGCCAATCAAATTGAAAACATGACGGTGATTGGAGATGTGGAAGGAAAAGACGTTCTTTTGGTTGACGATATTATCGATACCGCCGGAACCCTTACCACCGCAGCCGACATGATGATGGAAAAGGGAGCTAAAAGTGTGAGAGCGCTTTGTACGCACGCCGTTCTTTCGGGGCCGGCTTACGAGCGGCTGGAAAAATCTACCATCGCGGAGCTTATTGTTACCGATACCATTCCGCTGGCAAAAGAGAGTCCGAAAATTAAGGTGTTGACCGTTGCAGATCTCTTCGCCGAAGTGATTCACAGCGCCATCAATTACCAATCTATAAGTAAACATTTTATCATATCATAAATCACAACTCATAATGAAAACAGTATCGTTGAGCGGTTCTTCACGAAAGAACGTAGGGAAAAAAGATGCTAGTGCATTGAGATCGTCCGGACAAGTACCATGCGTAATTTACGGTGGGAAAGAACAGGCACATTTCTCTGTTGACCTGGTAGAACTCGGGAAATATGTGTACACGCCGGATGTATTCAGATTTGAATTAGAAATAGACGGGAAGAAAACAGAAGCCATTCTGAAAGACATGCAATTTCATCCGGTAACAGATGAAATTATTCACGCCGACTTCCTGGAAATCATAGAAGGTAAGCCGGTTAAAATGAAATTGCCCGTTCGGGTAATTGGTAACGCCATCGGTGTTAAAAACGGGGGTGTACTCGCAACAAACTTCAGAAGGGTCGATGTTTTGGGACTGGCCAAAGACTTCCCAGATTCAGTTGTGGTAGATATTAGCCACCTGCGAATTGGCATGGCGGTTCGGGTTAATGAAATTCAATACCCCGGAGTAACCCTTCTACACAACGACAACTCTATTGTAGTAGCCGTTAAGAATGCACGTGGTGCAATTGAAGACGAACTCGAAGATGAAGAAGGCGAAGAAGGTGAAGAAGGTGCTGAAGGTGCCGAAGGAGAAGAATCTTCTGGAGAAGACAAGAAGGAAGAAGCTTCTGCTGAAGAGTAAGCAAGCCATTCTTTTATGAAGTATTTAATAGCCGGATTGGGCAATGTAGGCGGTGAGTACACCGAAACGCGGCACAATATCGGATTCAAAGTATTAGACGCCCTTTCGAGGGCGTCTGATGTTTTGTTCTCCACGCAGCGCTACGGCGATATTGCCGAAGTAAAGCACCGCGGCCGAACCCTGATATTGCTCAAGCCAAATACGTTTATGAACCTCAGTGGTAAGGCGGTGAATTACTGGATGCAGCAGGAAAAAATTCACGTTTCGCGGTTGCTCGTTGTCACCGACGATTTGGCCCTGCCTTTCGGCAAACAACGCCTCAGGATGAAGGGGAGCGACGGTGGCCACAACGGCCTGAAAAACATCAATGCTATTCTGGGCCGACAGGATTACGCCCGGCTGCGCATTGGCGTGGGCGGCGATTTCCCAAAAGGTGGTCAGGTGGCGTATGTGCTGGGAGAGTGGACACCCGAAGAGCGCGAAACGCTGGATGAACGCATTGAGATCGCAGCCGATACCGTGAAGTCTTTTGCAGCTATTGGCGGCCCCCAAACGATGACGCACTTTAACAAGAAGTGATTCGCATTAAACCGGAGAGACGGGAGCTACCCCATCA
>JAIVHP010000141.1 GCA_020201045.1 Flavobacteriales bacterium | reverse complement strand
ATCCGCCATGCGTCGGATAACAAGCGTCGGCGCTATTTTTTACGTACGGTTATCGTATAACTAAACCGCTTTATTTCTGAGAATCAGTTATCAAAATAGATAATAGCAGCAGCGCTCATAGATAAACTATCATATAACAAAATCGCTTGATTTCTAAGAATCAGTGAAGTTTCAGTTATCCAAAATAGATAATAGGATCATCGCTCATAGGGAAACTGAGTTCGATTATTATTCGGAGATTCAGATTTTCCGAATCGGGAGAATTACTCTTTTAACTCGAATCCTTCTAAGAACTTCGTTGTAAAGTTTCCTTTCTTAAACTGCTCGTTTTCGAGAAGCTTAATGTGGAAGGGAATGGTTGTTTTCACCCCGTCGATGATGTATTCGCTTAGTGCGCGGTGCATCTTTTTGAGCGCTTCTTCTCGCGTTTGAGCCACCACAATCAACTTCGAAATCATAGAGTCATAGTTAGGAGGAATGGTGTAGTCTGCATACACGTGGGTGTCTATTCGCACACCGTGTCCGCCGGGAGCGTGGTAAACGGTAATTCTTCCGGGGCTCGGACGAAAATCGTTGTACGGGTCTTCCGCGTTTATCCGGCACTGAATGGCGTGCATTTGCGGCTCGTAGTTTATCCCGCTAATTGGAATTCCAGCGGCAATTTTAATTTGCTCCTTTATCAAATCGAAGCCAATTACTTCCTCTGTAATAGTATGCTCTACCTGAATACGGGTATTCATTTCCATAAAGTAGAAGTTTCTGTTTTTGTCAACCAGAAATTCCACCGTTCCAACGCCTTCGTAGTTTACCGCTGCTGCGGCTTTGATCGCCGCTTCGCCCATTTTTTTACGGAGGGCTTTTGTCATAAATGGCGAAGGGGTTTCTTCCACCAATTTTTGATGTCGGCGCTGAATAGAGCAATCGCGTTCGCTCATATGGCAAACCGTACCAAACTGATCGCCGGCAACTTGAATTTCGATGTGGCGCGGCTCTTCTATGAACTTTTCCATGTAGACACCGTCGTTTCCAAAAGCAGCTTTTGCTTCCCGCTGTATCGCAGTGAGCGCATCGGCTACTTTGTCTTCTTCCCACACCACGCGCATTCCTTTACCACCACCACCGGCGGTGGCTTTCATCATAACCGGCAATCCAATTTCCTTCGATACCTGTACGGCGTGCTTGCCGTCTTTGAGAAGTCCTTCAGATCCCGGCACGCAAGGTACGCCTGCGGCATTCATGGTTTTCTTTGCCGTGGCTTTATCTCCCATCCCTTCAATTTGTTCGGGGAGAGCACCGATAAACTTGATGCCGTTTTCGGCACAAATACGCGAAAACTTGCCGTTTTCAGACAGAAACCCGTAACCTGGATGGATCGCATCGGCGTTGGTGATTTCTGCCGCAGCTATGATGTTGGGAATCTTAAGGTATGATTCTGAACTCGGCGGCGGGCCAATACATACGGCTTCGTCTGCAAATCTCACAGGTAAACTGTCGGCATCGGCGGTGCTGTAAACAGCAACGGTCTTTATGCCCATCTCCTTGCAGGTTCGAATTACGCGCAAGGCAATTTCACCTCTATTGGCTATGAGTATTTTCTTAAACATGGGTGTAAAATCGGTTAAATGGCCCCAAAAATTTAGGCGGGGTCAACGAGAAATAGCGGCTGATCGTATTCCACGGGTGTGGCATCGTCGATAAGTACCTTAACGATTTTCCCGCTGATCTCAGCCTCAATTTCATTAAATAATTTCATCGCTTCGATGATGCAAATCACCTTTCCGGGCTTGATGTCGTCGCCTACAGCTACAAACTGGTCTTTGTCGGGACCGGGAGACCGGTAGAAGGTTCCAATCATCGGTGACTTAACCGTTGCCCTTTGCTACCGCGCTTCTTAAACGGGTCGCTCTTAATGGTGATCTTAAAATTATTTTGTTCAATTTCAACTTCTGTCACACCGGAGCGCGACACAAATTTTATCAAATCCTGGATCTCAGTAAGCTTCATATTTGGTGAGTTGGATTATTGATGATTGTAAATATAAAAATGTTTAATTACTTCGCGTCATACGCCCACTTTAAGTAGAGCGCTCCCCAGGTAAATCCGCCGCCAAAAGCAGCGAGTACCAGGTTGTTTCCTTTTTTCAATTTATTTTCCCATTCCCACAAGCAAAGCGGAATCGTACCGTTTGTGGTATTTCCGTACTTCTGGATATTGATCATTACTTTTGATGGGTCTAAATTCATTCGTCTGGCCGTTGCATCTATGATGCGCAGGTTTGCCTGATGGGGCACAAGCCAGTCTACATCTTCGCTAGAAAGTTCGTTTCGCTGCATGATTTCCGCCGAAACATCGGCCATTTTACTCACGGCAAATTTAAATACTGTGCGGCCTTCCTGAAAGATAAAGTGATCTCTGTTTTGAACCGTTTGAACGCTGGCGGGATTTAGAGACCCTCCGGCTTTTTGGTGTAAAAAGGCTCTCCCGCTGCCGTCGCTCTTGAGCACTGAATCTAAAATTCCTTCGCCATCTTCGTTTGGCTCGAGCAGCACTGCGCCCGCTCCATCTCCAAAAATAATACACGTGGTTCGATCTTCGTAATCTACAATAGACGACATTTTATCTGCACCAACTACTATAATTTTCTTGTATTTACCGGTTTCAATAAACTGGCTCGCTGTGGTAAGGGCGTATAAAAAACCACTGCACGCCGCCATGATGTCGTAAGACCAGGCGTTTTTTATTCCGCATTTATCCGAAATAATGTTTGCGGTAGAAGGAAAGAGGTGATCGGGAGTAGCCGTTGCACAAATCACCATGTCGATGTCTTCGGGAGCTGTATTGCTTTTCTCAAGAAGTCCTTTAACCGCCGCCGCACCTAAGTCTGAACTTGCACGGGTGGGGTCTTTTAAAATTCTCCGCTCTTCTATTCCTGTTCTCGAACGAATCCACTCGTCATTGGTATCAACAATTTTTTCGAGATCGGCATTGGTGAGTTTATCTTCCGGAACGTATCCGTTTACAGCGGTAATGGCCGCCTTTACTTTAGTCATGAAGCACGCAGTTTTTTAAAATAAAACGTGAATGTGGCGCTAAAATAGAAAACTTATTGTTCCAAAGACATTCAGAAAAGTTTGGAGCAAAAAAAATCAGCCCGAAAAGGGCTGATAAAGTTTTTTATGGATAAAATTACTCCACTTCTTTTTCCATGATGACCTTACCCTTGTAGTAAAGTTTTCCCTCGTACCAATGTGCGCGGTGGTAAAGGTGAGCTTCACCTGTTGTAGGATCAGTAGCAAGCGTAGGACCAGACGTTTTATAGTGTGTACGTCTTTTGTCTCTTCTCGTAGTCGATTGCTTTCTTTTTGGATGTGCCATCGTATGTTGTTTTCGTTACTTCAATTTTTTTAATGCCTCCCAACGCGGGTCGGTTTTATCACCGTCTTCTTCCTGGCTGTTGATTTCATTTAACTTTTCAATTGCTTTTGAGTTGCAATCTTTCAGTTTAGGGTGAACGCGCTTTTTCGGAAAGTTTAAGATCAACATCTCGTAAATTCTATGCGAAACATCAATCTCGTGCGTGTCGTGCGATACAACCATCACATCATCTGTTTGGTCGTAAGCTTCATCACCGAATTTTATGAAGAGTTTTTCGCCAGCTTTAAAGCTGAGCTCAAAATCATCTCCACATCTGTCGCAGGGAACAACTGAACTTCCCTTTGCACTAAAATCCAGGATGAGCATGGTTGCTGTTTTCTCTAAAACGAGATCGACATTTGCCTTCACATTTTCTATAAGCGCGCTATCAAAAGCCTCAAAGAACTCGTGATCAATCTTAAATTTGAACTCATGCTTCCCTATTTTCAGTCCGAAAAACGGGATAATAAATTCCTTCATGACCGTACCCCCTAATATTGGGACGGCAAAGGTAGATAAAAATTGAGAAAAGCAAAGGTGTTTACGATTCTTTTTCGCTTGTCTCCAAGGCGTTGGCAGTGAGCTGTCGGTTTTCGGTTCGGAGGCGGTATATATCGCAAGCAGCGTACAGTGCTTCGCGAAGACTTTCTTCGGATGCTTGTCCTTTTCCGGCAATATCGTAAGCGGTGCCGTGGGCCGGCGATGTTCTCACTATGGGCAGGGCTGCAGTAAAGTTTATTCCGCGGTCGCCGGCCAGTGTTTTAAAGGGTATGAGCCCCTGATCGTGATACATGGCAAGCACCGCGTCGAAGTTTTTCCAGTTTCCGCTGGCAAAAAAACCATCGGCCGGGTACGGACCAATTGCAAATATTTTTTGGTCGCGTGCGGCGTTTATGGCGGGCACAATCACTTCCTTGTCTTCCGATCCCAGTAATCCGTCGTCGCCGGCGTGTGGGTTGAGCCCCAAAACGGCTATCCGCGGTTTGGGTATGGAAAAATCGGTTTGAAGCGACTTGTTGATCAAATTCAATTTGGCCAAAATGCCCTCCTGCGTAATTTTTTCGGATACATCCTTAACGGGAATATGGCCGGTAACCACACCCACGCGTAAACTCTCGGAGATCATGAGCATTAGTGCTTCTTCTACATTGCTATACTTCGCCAGATACTCGGTGTGTCCGGGGAAATCAAAGTCTTTGCTCTGAATATTTTTTTTGTTGATGGGAGCCGTTACCAAAACATCTATTTTGTTGCTCGCCAAATCGCTCACGGCAAGTTTTAACGACTCAAAAGCGAGTTTTCCCGCTGCGGCGGATACAATTCCGGGTTCAATCTTGAGGTCTTCTTTTGTGATGGAAATCAAGTTGGCCTTCTTGTGCACAATGTCTTCGACGCTTTTGGCTCCCTGGAAGCTGATGTTTGAAATGTCGTATAGCTTCTTATAAAAGTTCATTACGCGGTTAGACCCGTAAACCACGGGTGTAAATTCCTGAAGGATGCGGTTATCGCCCAGGGCTTTGAGAATGATCTCGGGCCCTATGCCATTCATATCTCCAAGGGTAATTCCAACTCTTATTCTTTCCGTGCTCATTTGTATCGCGAATTTAAGAAGTGAAATAATAAGTTAACGCCAAATCCGGTTCCGCCTTTGGGGAGGTAAGACCGCTCTCCGGGAAGGAAGGCGGGTCCGGCAATATCAACGTGCATCCAGGGGTAATCGGCGAAACGCTGCAAAAACTTTCCCGCTATAATCACATCGGCCATGGGGGTGGGGCCGAGGTTTCGAACATCGGCAATATCGCTTTTTAAGTCGGCTTCGTAGTCGTCCCAGAGCGGAAATTCCACCACCCTTTCCCAGCTTTTGAAACCGGCTTCCAGGAGTGATTTTTTCGTTTTTTCATCTGCTGTCCCCATGGTTGCTCCGGCGTAGTTGCCCAGGGCACGCACCGACGAGCCGGTTAAGGTGGCGAAGTCTATTGCCAGCTCGGGGTCGTATTTTTTTGCATAAGAGAGCGCATCGGCCAATACCAAACGACCTTCGGCATCGGTATTCATTACTTCAACCCGGGTTCCATTGTGCATTTCTATTACATCGCCCGGTTGGTAAGCATTCGGGCCGGGTTGATTGTCGGTAGCCGGCACCAGTCCTACCACG
>JAIVHP010000268.1 GCA_020201045.1 Flavobacteriales bacterium | reverse complement strand
CAAAACCTGATTAGCGGAACATCAGACCGCGACGTGGTAAATTTATTTTACGGGTTCCTGGTTTCGCCTGAAAATATTCAAGACAATTTCGTTCGCGAAGACGGAAGCGTAAGAACGGTAAAGAGCCCACTACAAACTTCTTATCACATTATAGGTGGAGTTGAGTACGATATTTTCGATAAAGTATCGCTCAACCTGGAAGCCTACTACAAAAACTTTACCCAGCTCACCAACATCAACCGAAACAAAATTTTCAATTCCGACAACGTTGCAGCTCCTGCGGTATTGAAAAACGATTACGTAATAGAAAGCGGCGAAGCACGTGGTGTGGATATGACTTTGAAATACGAAGGGGCCAAACTCTACGTGTGGGCGGTTTACTCACTGGCAAAGGTCGATCGATGGGATGGATTCAGATCTTACAGCCCCATTTTTGACAGAAGGCATAACGTAAACCTGCTTATTTCCTATAAGTTGGGTAAAACAAACGACTGGGAATTAAACACCCGTTGGAATTACGGAAGTGGGTTTCCATTTACTCAAAACCAGGGATTCTATTTGGATGAAAACTTTGTAAACGACGTAAATACGGATATTACCCAAACAAACGACAGTGAAGTCGCTATTCAATTGGCCGGACTAAACGAAGGGCGATTACCCGGATACCACAGACTTGATTTTACCGTGAAGAAAATCTTTACGTTCTCTGAAAATTCATCTTTGGAGGCGAGTTTCAGCGTAACTAATGTGTACAACCGGGCCAATATTTTTTACATAGATCGGGTTACAGGCCAGCGCGTAGATCAGTTGCCGTTTTTACCCAGTTTTGGACTTCTTTACGCTTTTTAAGAAACAGTTTTTGGGGGAAATTCCTATTTGAATATTTCATGTTCACTTCGGTGCACTGTATTATTTTCTACATTTGTACCCCGTAGTTACATCATACAATTCAGGCAGTCATGGGTCAAAAGACCAAATACATTTTTGTAACTGGGGGAGTTACTTCTTCTTTGGGAAAGGGAATCATCTCAGCTTCGCTGGCAAAGCTTCTTCAGGGGCGCGGCTACTCAGTTACCATCCAAAAATTAGATCCCTATATCAATATTGACCCGGGAACCCTAAATCCTTACGAACACGGAGAGTGTTTTGTAACGAACGACGGTGCCGAAACAGACTTAGACCTGGGACACTACGAGCGATTTCTAAATATCGCGACGTCACAGTCAAACAACATTACCACCGGACGCATTTACCAAAACGTGATCAATAAAGAGCGCCGCGGCGACTACCTCGGCAAAACCGTTCAGGTAATTCCGCATATCACCGACGAAATAAAGCGCTGCATACAAATCCTGGGCAAAGAATACGACTACGATTTTGTGATCACCGAAATTGGTGGAACAGTCGGCGACATTGAATCGCTGCCCTACGTAGAGGCTGTGCGACAGCTAAAATGGGAAATGGGTAAGGACTGCCTCGTTATTCACCTCACCCTTGTGCCTTACCTCGCAGCAGCCGGAGAGCTGAAAACAAAACCTACGCAACACAGCGTAAAAGCGCTTTTGGAACTGGGGGTGCAGCCAGACATATTGGTGTGCCGCACCGAACACGATTTACCCAAAGAGCTCCGTCAAAAAATTGCGAAGTTTTGCAACGTCGCCGAAGACGCAGTTATTGAGTCTATCGACGCAGATACCATTTACGATGTGCCGCTTTTAATGGAGCGCGAAAAGCTCGACAAAGTAGTTTTAGAAAAGCTACACCTCGACAGCGGGGGAACGGCGAAGTTGGAAAAGTGGAAGTCGTTTCTCACCCGACATAAAAACCCCACGACTAAGGTTAAGATTGGCCTGGTTGGGAAATACATCGAACTCAAAGACTCTTACATTTCCATAGCCGAATCTTTCGCCCACGCCGGAGCAGCAAATGAAGTTCAGGTGGAGCTGGAGTGGATTCACAGTGAGAACATCACCCCGGAAAATGTGGCTGAACATATGAAGGGAATTAAGGGCTTACTCGTGGCTCCCGGATTTGGCGAGCGCGGAATTGAAGGTAAAATCGAAGCTATTCGCTACGTCAGGGAAAACAACATTCCGTTTTTTGGAGTCTGCCTGGGCATGCAGTGCGCGGTAATTGAATTTGCGCGAAATATATTGGGTTTTCCCGATGCCAATTCAACCGAGATCGACGAAGACACGCCCCATCAGGTGATAGATATTATGGAAGACCAAAAAGCGGTAAAAACCAAAGGCGGAACCATGCGCCTTGGGGCATACAATTGCGAAATTAAGCCCGGGTCGAAAGCCGAAAAAATATACGGCCAAACGCAAATAACCGAAAGGCACCGCCATCGTTTTGAGTTTAACAACGCATTTAAGAGCCAATTCGAAGAAGCGGGAATGTCTATGTCGGGTGTGAACCCCGACACCAATCTCGTGGAAATTATTGAGCTTCCGGAACACCCGTGGTTTATTGGCGTTCAATTTCACCCCGAATACAAAAGCACCGTGGCCGCACCCCACCCCTTGTTTATAGATTTTGTCAAGGCAAGCGTGGCCATTCGCGAACGCGAAAAAGCGCAATCTGCGCAGGGAATTTAAGGCTTGTACCCTAAGATCTAGGGATTATCTTTGTCGACTTAAATTGTGTCTGTCAATAAAGTCCGATAGCTGCGTTAGGCTTCCTTTCGGAGGAAGGCCTGCATCCCAAAGGAATGCTTGCTCTCAGAATTTGTATGCCAGCCACCAGAGCAAATAGACAAACGCTAAATAACTGAGAATGGATAAGAATTCCGTCATTGGATTGGTATTAATTGGCCTTTTGTTAATCGGTTACACCCTGTACCAAAAACCAAGTGATGCAGAAGTTGCCGAGCAGCAAAGGTTGCAAGATAGCATTGCTACTGCGCAATTAGAAGCGGAGAAAAATCTGGACACCTCCAGCACAGTTGAAGTTACAACTCCCAACGCGAATACCGAAGAAGCTGCAACACAAGACAGCAGTGAAATTGCCCGCGAAGATGAATTACTTCGGGCCAAATACGGCGCGCTCGCATCCGCATCAAAGGGAAATTCAGAAGTTTTGGAAGTGGAAACTGAATTGCTCCGCATAAAGTTCAGCAATCAGGGCGGGGTGCCCGTGAACGTAGAACTCAAGAATTTCTCCAGTTACGATTCGCTGCCGCTTTTTGTAATCCGCGAAGATCTTTCTAAGATGGGGTACGAATTCACCTACCCATCGCTGGGTAACTTCAATACCAAAGATTTTTATTTTACCACATCGAATAGCGGTAAAAAACTCAATGGCAGCGAAGAGTATCAGTTAATTTACACGCTGCCCATCGACGGCAACCGGAAGATAGAACACATTTACACCATCAAGGGCGACGCCTACGACATTGGCGTTCAAACCCAGTTTTACGATGTTAGCAGCGTTGTAACCAACCCAAAACTCACCTGGGAACTCAGCGGCATTCACAACGAAAAAAGCATCGAGGCCGAACGCAACAATTCCAGTGTGTTTTTCAAAGAAGAGGGAAGTGGAAGGGATTACCTGAGCGAAACGGGCGACGATGAAGACAATCCCGAAGACCCGCTGAACTGGATGGCCTTCAAGCAAAACTTCTTTTCGGCGGCGCTTATCGGCGAGAAGCCCTTTGGCAAAGGAACCAAGCTCGTAACGGAGCCTTATCCGGAAGAAAACGACTCTTTAACACAGCGCTACTACGCCGAAATCCCAATTGATGCCAGCGGCACCGGAATTGTTTTTGACGGCAAATTGTTCTTTGGACCAAACGACTATAAAATCCTAAAAGACTACGGAAATGAATTCGATGAAATCATAAACCTGGGCTGGGGAATTTTTGGCTGGGTAAACAAATACATCGTCATCATTATCTTCGATTGGCTGGAGCAAACCGGCATGTCTTATGGGATAATCATACTGATTCTCACGCTGGTGATCAAGATGATACTCTCTCCGCTAACCTTCAAAAACTACCTGAGCAGCGCCAAAATGCGCGTGCTCAAGCCCGAGATAGAAGAGCTGAACGAGAAGCACAAGGACGCCGAGCCGATGAAAAAACAGCAGGCCACGATGGACCTGTACCGAAAAACGGGAGTAAGCCCCTTTGCCGGTTGCATTCCCATGATTATTCAGTTGCCCATCCTCTATGCCATGTTCCGGTTTTTTCCATCGAGCATCCAACTTCGGCACGAACCGTTTCTCTGGGCCGACGACCTTTCGTCTTACGACAGTATTGCATCGCTGCCCTTTACCATTCCCTTCTACGGCGATCACGTGAGTTTATTTACCCTGCTTATGGCTGCCAGTACCTTTGTGTACACCATCTACAACAGCAATCAAATGCCCACGCAGAGCCAGCCGGGGATGCCAAACATGAAGGTGATCATGTACATTTTCCCCTTTATGATGCTCTTCTTTTTCAACAGCTTTGCATCGGGATTGAGCTACTACTACTTCCTGGCCAACCTGATCTCCATTCTGCAAATGCTCGTAATTAAGAAGTTCTTTATCGATGAGGAAAAGATTAAGTTTCAGATAGCGGAGAACAAAAAGAAAAAGAGCAAACAGGGAAAGTCGAAATTCCAGCGAAAGCTCGAAGAAATGGCCAAACAAAAAGGCATTGACACAAAATAGCATGAGAACACTCACCCTTATTTTATCCCTTTTGCTAATCTTTTCCTGCAAGAGCAGAAATGAAGCGCAAAACACGGCAAGTGCCGAAGAGCAAAAACCGGAAAAAGACACCGTTGTGGTCATGGTAGAAAAACCAACATCGCCAGATGACACCCTTGTGATCGCCTTTGAAAAAACCCCTTGCTTTGGGCGTTGTCCGGTTTATAAAGTAAAGGTTTACGAAAGCGGATTTGCCACTTACGAGGGGCTCAACTTTACCGAGAAAATGGGATTGTACGCGTATCGGTTTTCTGAGCCCGAAATTGAATCTATCTACAACCGCGCGGTGGAAATCGGGTATTTTGAGCTCAAGTCTGAGTACGACGATAAGCTTATCACCGACCTTCCTTCTACCATTTCTGAAATCAACTACAAGGACAAAAGCCACCGCGTAAAAGCGCGGATAAATGCGCCGGAAAAGCTGATAAACTTCCACAAGAACCTGGCGGTTACGCTCCAGGAAAAAGACTGGGAGACTTACAGCGAGCGCTAATACCTGGGCGCTTTTATTGATCAGTGTTCTTCGCTTTTTTACTTAGTCAGCCTCGGGTTCACCATCGTTTCGGAAAAGTTTGGTAGCCCCGTTATGGGGCGATATGGTTTGATATAGGTTGGTTTGAAACCACTGCACTTAAGGGGTAGATAGGTTGCGAAGAATAGCCAGGCAACATATTTAAACGGTATTGAACAATTGACTGATGAGTTGCAACGCCCAATATCAGTTTTTCAAAATATCATTAACTTGAGCTCGGTTTATGAGCGGAGTGATCATCAAATATCATTTTTCGAATACAATCAAAGGCCAATCTGGCTGTCGAACTCACTCAGGAGCCGCCAAAGTTCAAAACCCCAACGCGCTGGAAACCCTTATAAGAAACGATTTGGATGTGGGGCAAGATGGGTACTTACATGCATACGTGAGCAATGGAAGCGATGCGGCGTAAATTTCGACAACTTCCTGGTGCAGTACCAGAGAGGTAAACTCAGACAAATAAACGATTACTATCCGTACGGCCTCACCATTGCAGGGCTTAACAGCAACTCCGATGAATACCTGAACAAGTACACTTCCAAAGAACTCCAAACCGGCGAGTTTGATAGCAGCTTAAGCACAGGACTGGAGATGTTTGATTTTGGTTCTCGCTTCTACGACCCGCAACTGGGCGTGTGGTTTACCCCTGATCCTGCCGAGCAGTTTCACAATCCTTATTTGGGAATTGGGAATAACCCGGTGATGTATGTGGATCCGGATGGGGAGTTTGTTTTTACTTCTGCTGTGATTGTTGGTGCTATGATTGGCTCATTTACGGGCGCAATGATGGCTGGATATAGTGGGGCTTCCCCGGGACAGATTATGGCAGCTTTTGGAGTTGGCGCCCTGTCAGGTGCAATTGGTGGGGCAACAGGTCAGGGTATGACAAATCTAGTAAATACAGGGATGGGTTTCGGGGTTGGCTTCGTTGGCGCATCTGTTGGTTCAACTTCAGGCTTTTTTGCCGGTGCAGCAGTCGGCGCTTCTGCAGGTCTTGCGGGTGGTTTTACTACGGGTTTTGGAAATGCTGCAATTCAAGGAGGTAACATTGGAGATATGCTAGATGCTGGGGTAGAATTTGGCTGGAAAGGCGCTGCCGCTGGCGCTGCAATTGGCGGGCTAAGTGGCGGGCTTAAAGCCGTTTCAGGTGATAAAAACTTTTGGACGGGTAGTGAAACCACAGGTTCCTATTCTTTCTCTTCGCATCAATCAATCAATTACCATCATTCAATTGATGAATTTAACCCATTAACCGAACGAACACTATTAAAAGGCGGATATTGGTTATCTGAAGTTTCAATTCAAGCCAAGATTTCAACTTTTAACATTAATGCTGCTGTAAATTATATTACACAAAATGCATATCCATACTATATCGATGGCAAATGCGGGTGGTGTGCACGTGCAGTAAGGAAAGCTTTAGAAAAAGGGGGAATAAACACCAATAATCATCCTGGATCGGCAAAAGACTATCCCGATTACCTGAGGGAGTGGGGTTTTTCAGAAGTAAGTAAAGCCAATTATACGCCATCACTTGGAGATATTAGAGTGATCCAGCCATATACTGGTGGTAATCAGAATGGGCACATTAACATGTTTAATGGTAAGGACTGGATTTCGGATTTTGTAGAGAATGGATTTTGGCCAGGGCCTGGCTACAGAAGAATGAAGCCAAGTTATTTAATTTTCAGATGGTGATGACACAAATTTTAACGATAAAAAAAATAATTTCTACACTCATTATATCTTCCGCAACTATTCTAAGCTGTTCTCTTCAGCCAGATGTAGAAAACGAAGCCCAATTCGTCAGAAATTTTTATACGAATTACATGAGCATCGTATTGAGTGATTTATCCTTAAGAGAAATGAATGAGGAATTAGAACAACTGGTAAGCCGATCTTGTACCGAAGACCTAATCAATCGGTTACCATCAAAAATGAAAAAAAGTGGAGCTGATGTTTTTTTGAAAAGTCAGGATTGCAATAAATATGCTTTGGAGTCGCTTAAAATTGAACAACTAGATGGTACTGTTGACAATATTTTCCTGGTACAATACACAGATTCTTTCGCCGATGAGACTGTAGAGATTCACATAAGTCTTGAAAAAATGAAAGGTCAATTGCTAATTAATAATGTTTGGTAGAACAGCGATATTATGGGTAGGTTAGACGATTAAGATCAAGCTACCGTAAAACAGATTGCTAAGTGAAGTATTTATCATTTTCGGATCTAGCGAGCAAAGGAGGAATTTGGATGGAAAGGTGCTGCAGCTGGCGCTGCAATTGGCGGGCTAAGTGGCGGGTTAAAAGCCGTTTCATCAGGTGATAAAAACTTTTGGACGGGAAAAAACACTATGTCACAACCCATATTCAAACAAGCAAGAACACCCTTAACTGTTGATCGCACTATAAACAGCTTTGAGTCATTGGATTACAGAGCATCAATAAAGATGAAATCCTTTCAGTTACCTGTTTTCGATGTGATGGCTAGTAAAAACAGAATGTTAGAGTATGCTGCGCAATATGCAAGCACGGTTACATCACTTATTGGAAAGCCATATGTAAGAGGAGCAAATGGTCCAGATAAATTCGATTGCTCTGGTGCAGTTTGTTATGGACTGAGAAATAGCTCAAATCCTGGCTTTGGAGATTACACCGCCCATGATTTATACACTAAATTTTCTCTACCAACAAAATCAGTAAATGCAGGTGATCTAATATTCTATGATTACACTGGGGATGGCAGAATTGATCACGTAGTTTCAGTTATTAAAAACAGGATGATCGTTCACCCTTCTTCTGGTGCTAAAGTTATTGAGCTTAGGCCAATTAATTACCTTAATAATTATACAAAATCGAAAGGAGGTAATATTTTTCCGACAAATATAAATTGGAATAAGATAACGCAATAAACTTAAATGGCTATGGCAAATTATTCTAAAATCTTTTATTTCTTTGGATTATTGTCACTCTTTAATTGTGAAAGTAGCCATAAAAGCAATGAAGTTAAATCAGAAGGACAGAATGTTCCGGATACATTGAAAACTTACCATTGCGATCAAGGTGGAGAAATTGAATTTATTGTTAATTCCCTTGATGATTCAATTTTTACCTACTTAGAAATTCAGAGTGATGGAAAAATCATTATGCTTTTTGATCATAATGTTGCTCGATTAGGAAGTGAAATTATTTCTCAAGTATCTGAAGTAAACTACGATGGTTTCTCTTTATTATTCGTGGCAGACACAAATTGTTATATCACTTATTACCATGACAACCTAACTTCAGTTTCAGATGAGTTAATGTTTAGCATTTCTCCTGCGACCTGTTCTGTGCTATACAATGAACCTCCCTAATTTCTTACTTTGCCATTTGCACTAAATAGTTTATTTATTGGTTGTTATAACTCGTCTCTCGTGCAAATACGCATCTCCAAATTACTTAAAGTCTTCGATTTATTTTGGTCGTATCCGGGCAAAAGTTAATTAATTTGTTGCCGTTGTAGTCGTGATGTGTGCCATAGTGTACGCAAGCCATTTTGTTTATTGAAGTTGTATATTTCCCATCTATCCAAACACATCTTGTCTCCTGACTTTTGAGCTGCCAACTTTGCGCACGACAAATCAAAGGAACTCAAAGAAGGGCTGTTTGATAAAACAAATAGTGTTCGAAGCCAGAGTTTCTCGGCTTCTCCGGTTTAGCCTAAATCGGCATAGGGCCATTTCAAATCCCAGCAGTATCTATACTTAAAAACTACTAAATTCGTTGATCACCTATTGATGTAGTTTGTATTTACCTGACTTGAATGACTGATGTGAAAATGAAAACGAAAGAACTTATAAAAGCAATGCAGAAATTACCGGTTAGCAAGCGCCTCTATGTCATTGAACGTTCCATGCACCTGATCCGCAAGGAAAACGAAAGAAATGCGATGGAGACGGCTGCGGCCGAATTGACGGAAACCTACCGAACGGACAAAGAGTTGACAGCATTTACCAGCCTTGATTTTGAGAATTTCTATGAAGCAAGGTGAAATTTGGTTAATCAATTTGGATCCGACGGTCGGCGCTGAAATAAAAAAGACGCGTCCTGCAGTTATTATGAGCGACAATGCTCTAGGAAAACTTCCGCTTAAAATCATTGTACCCATTACCGATTGGAAGGATCGTTATGCCATAGCTCCCTGGATGACAAAACTCAAGCCTGCCGCGCAGAACGGACTTTCGAAGGTGTCGGCGGCAGATGGTTTCCAAATAAGATCTGTCTCAGAAAATAGATTTGTGAAAAAGCTTGGAAGATTGCATCAAGGAGAGATGGATGCAATTAAATCAGGACTGGTCAAAGTTTTATCTATTGACAATGAATAGAACAGCAAATAATCGGGGGTGAGTCCGCAGTGAAAATTGGCAGATACTATTTCCATTCTACTCGTGGTATAATGAATTACTTCACTCAGCAAACGATTAAATTTGAACTAGTAATTCAATTAAGAAAAGGCCAATTTAAAAGAAAACAGCTTTAACGTAATACCACGCGGCAAACCCGCCGTAAATTAATTTGAGTCCCGTTCCGAGCAGGAAGCCAGCAAATGAACCCGTGGCGCTGCGCAATGCCTTTTTCGTTTCTTTTTGGTTTACAGCGAGCTCCCCGATAAGGGCGCCTAAAAATGGACCGAGAATTATTCCGATGGGGCCAAAAAACAAACCCACAACGAGTCCGACGGTAGAGCCGACCACCCCTGCCCTGCTGCCGCCAAATCTTTTAGTGCCCCAGATCGGTATAAAGTAGTCAAGGACAGTAACGGCGACCATAACAACAGCAGATACCACCAGAAATGTGGTGGTAAAGTCTGCGTAAGCCGAAAAGTGGATAAGCAGCAACCCCACCCACGATAAAGGCGGACCCGGAATGACCGGGAGCAGAGAACCCAAAATGCCCACAAAAACGAAAATACCGCCAAAGATGGCGAGCGCAATATCCATCGGTTGAGAATTATGGATCGAACTTATTCATTATTCTGCTCCTATTTAATCTGTCATATAACTTAATCGCTAACTTACTGATGTTGAGATAAGAGCATTTCTCGAAAATCCGAACTCGATTTGTGGCGCTCCGCCCCCTCCGTCCTTTGGCAGAGCACAAGTAACAGCACTGTTTTATTGATATCTGTTTAAATTATTTACGCTGAGAACTCAGAGTAAAAGGACAACCAAAGCTCAAATTATGAGTTCACAGAGGCGTGCAAGCACGCTGTGAGATACCCGAGAACATTTCTCTTTGCAAGTTCTCACAGCCTGCTTGAAAGCCTTATGCGTAATCTCGAACTCGTTTCGGGGTAGGCGAAGCAACCCCGAACTCGTTTCGGGGCTCACTGCACCCTCCGCCCTTCGGCGGAGCTCAAGCGTCAGCGCTTTTTTTTTGGTACAGCTGTCATATAACTCAATCTCTTTAATTCTGCTAATCAGTTAAATATCGGTTATCAAAACGGATAATGGGAGCAGTGCTCATAGACAAACTGAGTTTGATTATTATTCGGACATTCAGATTTTATGAAAAAGAATTTTGTTATTCCACCTCAACTAAGCGCTAGCGTCTTCACCACCAGCGGGAGCGCGAAGGGTGAGCGAAGCGAATAATATAAGCGGTCTGAATCCTGAAGAATAATCGAACTCAGGTTATTTAAGCCGTTCGTGTAATTCCTTTTCAGTTCGGCAAAAATTGCGGATTTTTGTCGCTTATCTAAGCATAGCACCATGAGCATTCTTGCCATATCTCCCATCGACGGAAGGTACGCGAACAAAACCAGTGAGCTTCCAGCCTATTTTTCAGAATACGCCCTTATCAGATATCGCTTAAGGGTGGAAGTGGAGTACTTCATAGCACTCGCCGAAATACCGCTGGAGCAGCTCAAATCGGTTTCAGAAAGCCAGAAAGTGCAGTTGCGCGATCTTTACAAATCCTTTTCGGAAACCGATGCCGAGAAAATAAAAGCCTTTGAGCGGGTTACCAACCACGATGTAAAGGCGGTGGAGTACTTTATGAAGGAAAAGATGGAAGCGCTGGGAATGAAAGCAGTGTCGGAGTTTGTGCACTTTGGGCTCACCTCACAGGATATCAATAACACCGCTATTCCCATGTCGATTAAGGAGTGTTTTGACGACGTGTACACCCCGGGAATAAAGGGAATTATTTCTGAAATTGAACGGCTGGCAGCCGATTGGAAAGACGTTCCCATGCTGGCGCGCACCCACGGGCAGCCCGCATCGCCCACCCGCCTCGGAAAGGAAATGCACGTATTCGTGGAAAGACTTGGCAAGCAGCTTCAAAATCTGGAATCGATAGAAGTATCGGGGAAGTTTGGCGGCGCCACGGGTAACTTTAACGCCCACCACATTGCGTTTCCCGAAATAAACTGGCCCGACTTTGCCAATGGCTTTACCAGCGAAAAACTCGGGATAAAAAGACAGCAAACCACCACACAGGTAGAGCACTACGATCAGCTCGCCGCCCGATTTGACGCCATGCGCCGCATCAATACGGTATTGATTGATTTCTGCCGGGATATCTGGTCGTATATTTCCATGAACTACTTCAAGCAATCTATAAAAGCGGGAGAAGTGGGTTCATCGGCTATGCCGCATAAAGTAAACCCCATCGATTTTGAAAACGCGGAAGGCAACCTGGGCATTTCGAGTGCCATACTGAGTCACCTTTCGGGAAAGCTGCCCATCTCGCGTTTGCAGCGCGACCTCACAGACAGCACCGTATTGCGAAACGTGGGGCTGCCCTTTGGATATACGCTTATTGCCTTTGCTTCGCTGAAGAAGGGAATCGGGAAATTGCTTTTAAACGAAGCGGCAATACGCGACCTGACCCGCACCAACGATGTGATCAACATGAAGAGCATGCACGCCTTTATTGAAACGCTCAATCTTCCCGAATCGGTTAAAAGCGAACTCCGGGATATCACTCCGTTTAATTACCTTGGCGTAATGCCGGCCATTTAATGAAGGGAATTTTTCAGATACTCGGATTACTAAAAAAGTACAAGGGCTACGTTGCGGCGAATATTTCCTTCAACGTGCTGTCTACCCTGTTTTCGCTGTTTTCACTAACGGCGGTAGTTCCTTTTCTCAAGGTGCTATTCAGTCCAAATGTATCCGATTTACCCGCAGAAGCTCCCGAGTTTGCCCTGAATTCTGAAGCGGCATTAACTTACGTCGATTATCTGATAAAGCTGCAAATTGCCGAGTACGGACCAAATAAAACCCTGTTCTACTTTTGCTTTATCCTGGTGGGGATTTTCATCATGAAAAACATTACCCGCTACCTCACCCTTTATTTCATCGCGCCGGTTCGCATTGGTGTAATCCGGGATATCCGCGAAGCTATGCACGCCAAGGTACTGCGCCTGCACCTGGGGTACTACAGCGACGAGCGCAAAGGCGATATCATCTCCAGAGCTACCGCCGATGTGAACCAAATAGAAAATTCCATTATTTCTTCTCTGGAAATGATTTTCAGAGACCCGATACTTATCCTTACCTACCTTGCCACGATGATTTTTATGAGTTGGCAGCTCACCATTTTCGTCATCATCCTGCTTCCCGTGAGTGGGTATTTCATCTCCTTAATCGGAAAGAGCCTGAAGGGAGCTTCCAAAAGAGGCCAATCGAAACTCGGTGAAGTACTCTCGATATTTGAAGAGAGCCTCGGCGGACTGCGAATTATTCAGGCTTTTAACGCCCAATTCTCCACGCACGATCGGTTTAAAAAGTCGAACGACAATTTTTATCAGCTTATGGTCAGGCTTTTCAGAAAAGAATACCTGGGCAGTCCGATTACCGAAATACTGAGTGTGATTACCCTGGCCGTGTTGATCTACTTTGGCGGCCAACTGGTTTTGAGCAATGAAAACAGCGGATTTACGGGCGAATTTTTTATCGCCTTTCTGCTGATATTCTCCCAACTCATTTCCCCGGCCAAATCTTTCAGTCAGGCCTATTTTAAAATTCAGCGCGGGCTTGCATCCCTCGATCGGGTGAACGATGTTCTCGATGCGGAGGAAAAAATAAAAGAACCCGAGAACCCCGTCGAGCTCAAAGAATTCCGCGACAAACTCGTTTTCGATAACATCTTTTTTGCCTATGGCGACAAGGAAGTGATTTCGGGAATTTCGCTTGAAATTTCCCGTGGCGAGAAGGTAGCCCTCGTCGGCCAATCGGGTGGTGGTAAGAGCACCCTGGCCAATCTGGTTCCGCGTTTTCACGATGTCACCAAAGGAGAAATACGCATAGATGGCGTGAACGTGAAGGATATTTCGCTCTCAGAATTGCGCGGGTTATTTGGGGTGGTGGCGCAGGAGTCTATTTTATTCAACGATACGGTGGCCAACAACATCCGGCTCTCCAAGTTTGAAGCCACCGACGAAGAAGTGATAGAAGCGGCGAAAATTGCGAATGCCTACGATTTTATTATGGGGCTGGAAAAAGGATTCGAAACCAATGTTGGCGACGGTGGCGGCAAATTGAGCGGCGGACAAAAACAGCGGATCAGCATTGCCCGGGCGGTGCTAAAAAACCCTGCATTTCTCGTACTCGACGAGGCGACTTCGGCGCTCGACACCGAATCGGAGCGACTCGTACAAGACGCGATAAACAAGCTAATGGAAAACCGCACATCGCTGGTTATTGCCCACCGGCTATCTACCATTCAGCACGCCGATAAGATTGTAGTTCTCGAAAATGGAAAAATTGTGGAGATGGGCAGGCACCTCGAACTCATGGAAAAAGGCGGCACTTATAAGCGGTTGCACGATTTGCAGTCATTCGACTAGGACGAGGGGTATTTCTCGACCGTTCATTTTTTCGCTTGGCATGAGACCTGCGATCAAAGTATACTGCCCAGAGTCAGACACGGCTTGACAAAAGGCTTTTTGATACCGTTTCCATTGATTCACGATCACTTACTTTTCACAAGATTCCTCGCTCCGCTCGGAAAGACATAGGCATAAGGGTGTTTTGGGGTGTTTGGAGTTTTGCGCGGCTCTGCCGCGCAAAACTCCAAACACCCCCCACCAAAAAAAGGGAAAATGTCATTCCGAGTGTTTAAAATTTGGCATTTACAGAAAGGGAATGACGTATTATTTTTACGCAGCAATCTGTGCAGTTTGGCCGCCGCTTAGAATAGTGCACTTGCCTGTTTCCGAGTATGGTTTCGTGAGTGATAGACAGAAGTATGGTACAGCTTTATTGCTTGTCCGCTTGGTAGCCTTTTAGACTGTTATCCCACGAGCACAGGTTTTTTATAAACCACTAAAAACCATTTTTTATGAAAAAAATTCATCACTGTTCAGCAGGGATAGATATTGGTGCTCGAAATATCTACATCGGCATTGAAGGCCAGGAAGTTGCCATTTATGGCACCTTTACATCCGACTTCAGGAGTGCTGTTTCTTACCTACAAGAGCAAAAAATTACTTCCGTAGCTATGGAAGCGACAGGCAGTTACTGGTTCATTTTGTATGATATTTTGACCGAATCGGGATTTGATGTTTGGTTGGTTGATGGCCGGCAAACCAAGCAAGTTCCAGGTAGAAAGACAGATGTCAAGGACTGTCAGTGGATCAATCAATTGCATAGCTTTGGTTTACTAAATCGCTGCTTTGTTGCTGAAGGTCTGGTTAAAGAATTGAGAAATTATCAGCGCCTGCGTGAAGATCACATAAGGAGCGCTGCTATGCATTCCAACCACATGCAAAAATCATTGATTGAGATGAATATTCGTTTGCCGGAAGTACTGAGCCAAGTTCACGGGGTAAGCGGCATGGCTATGATCGAAGCTATGTTAGCAGGAGAGCGAGATCCACACAAACTTCTATCCTTATGCGACATAAGGCTAATCAAAAACAAGTCAGAAGAAATTCTAAAAGCGCTTGAAGGTTTTTATACCGAAGCCGGATTATTCAAACTCAAACAAGCCCACGAAGCTTATCACTTTTATCAAAAGCAAATCAATGAATGTGATAAACGAATTGATGAGGTTCTAAAACGAAATCAAAAACCGCCAAAAAACAATTTGAAAAAAACATCTAAGCCAGTAAGGCATAACCCATATCAAGTTGATAGAATGGAAGATCATCTGATTCACCTGTTCGGTGGAATTGATGCAACACAATTACCAGGAATCACATCCTACACGTGGTTTCAATTGTACACCGAGACTGGCGAAAATCTCCTCAAGTGGAAAAGTGAAAAACACTTCACCAGTTGGCTGGGGTTATCTCCAGGGCAACACAATTCAGGCAAAAGCAGAAGAAACAAATCAAAAGGAAAACCCAAAGCAGGACAAATATTTCGGGTTATTGCTCAATCTTTAATTAAAAGCAAGAAAATTGCCCTGGGTGAATTTGGAAGAAGGATTCGCGCACGAAAGGGATCCAGAGTCGCAATTAAAGCAGTGGCCAGAAAATTGGCTGAGCAATATTGGAGGCTCATCGTAAAAGGTAAAGAATTCGTGGAATATGGAATCAACAAATACCAAGAACGGCTATTACAACAAAAAAGAAAGTACCTCCAAAAGTTAACCCTGGAATTAGAAAAGTCAGCACCACCTACTCAAGATGTTAAATTACAGGCGATTACCATGAAGGTCTAAAACACGTCATTGGTAGCGAAGCGAGGAATCTCAAAGTTGCTTGCGGACCCTTGTGATTGAAAGAAGGTCGAAGTGAGCAATCATAA
>JAIVHP010000140.1 GCA_020201045.1 Flavobacteriales bacterium | reverse complement strand
AAAGTCGGAAGGTGATGTCGGCATCTTCGCTGGCATAGGGTGCAACTTCTTCAACAGAGATGTCGCGCATGCTCTTTTGGCTTTTCCCTTTTTTCCCAATCAGCGTTTCAATGCTTATCGGTCGGTATTGAAGGTAGGTTTCGGCCAAATCGTTCATATTGTGTTTCATATCTGGCTGTATGAGGTAATGGGCGAGCATGGTGTCAAACATTTTTCCCTTTACTTCCATTTCATACCACTGGAGAACGGTTATGTCGTACTTGAGGTTATGGCCTGTTTTTTCAATTTTTTCATCGTGGAAAAACGGTTTTAAGTCCTCGAGTATTTTTTGCGCTCCTTTCCGGCTTTCCGGAAGGGGGATGTAGTACGCTTCACCAGATTTCCACGAGAATGAAATTCCAACAAGATCGGCCTGATTGGCATCCAAACTGGTTGTTTCCGTGTCGAAGCAAACCGATTTTTGCTTTGTCATTTCCCGGATAAAAGTGTCGCGTTTGTCTTTTGTATCGATGGTTTTGTACGATACTTTATCCGGATCAAAACCTTCGATACTTTTTAATTCATCGCCGCTATTTTGATCGCTATTTTCCGCAGAGAAAAGGTCCATTTGGTCTCCAGTGGATGTCGATGCAATTTTTTCGCCGAGCAGGCGCTCGGAAAGGGTGCGAAACTCGAGTTCGGAAAACACTTCCCTTAGCACTTCCTTGTTGGGCTCGTCGCGGGTGAGATCTTCAGGGTCAAAATTAACAGGTACATCGCAGATTATCGTTGCCAGCTTACGAGAAAGACGAGCTTGTTCGGCGTGTTCTTTCACCTTGTCCTTCATCTTGCCCTTTAATTCGTCGGCGTGTTCGATAAGGCCTTCAATATCGTCGTATTCCGCCAGAAGTTTTTGAGCGGTTTTTTCGCCTATTCCGGGAATGCCCGGGATATTATCCACCGCGTCGCCCCAAAGGCCAAGCATGTCAATTACCTGTTCGGTGCGTTTAAGTCCAAATCGCTCGCAAACTTCCTTTTCGCCCCAAATTTCGCTTTTGTTGCCCTGCCTTCCCGGTTTGAGAATTTTGATGTTTTCGGTAACGAGCTGTCCAAAATCTTTGTCTGGAGTTACCATCATCACGTCCCAGCCTTCCTTTTCTGCCCGCTTTGCAATGGTTCCAATAACGTCGTCGGCTTCAAATCCTTCCTTTTCTAAAATCGGAATGTTAAACCCTTCGATAATTCTTTTGATATACGGAATAGACAGTTTAATGTCGTTTGGTGTCTCCTCCCGGTTGGCTTTGTATTCGGGGTAGTCTTCGTTGCGAAAAGTGGGTCCCGGAAAGTCAAAAGCCACTGCAATATGAGATGGCGAGTAAGTATTCAGAATTTCGGCCAGGGTGTTGGTGAATCCAAACATAGCCGATGTGTTTAGCCCCTTTGAATTAACCCGCGGGTTCCGAATAAATGCGTAGTAGGCCCTGAAAATAAGGGCATATGCATCGAGTAAATACAGGGTGGGCTTTTCTTTGCTCATACGGGGATTTTAGAACCCCGAATATAAGCAAACTGCCGTCTTTTTATGAGATATCAAAGGTAGTTCCTTCGGGACTGTCTTTCAGGGTGACACCCATTTTGCTCAGGTCGTCTCTGATTTGATCTGCCGTGGTAAAATCTTTTTTCAACTTGGCAGATTTTCGCAGGTTAATCAATACTTCTACCAAATTTGAAGTAATCTCATTTTCGCCGCTTGTTTTCTCTTCCTGTCTGAATCCGAGTACTTCAAATACAAAGTCCGACATAAGAGATTTGAGTTTGTCCAAGTCTGAATCAGATATTTTTTCACTCCCCGCTTTTATCAGGTTAATGGTTTTAATGCCATCAAAAAGCTTGGAGATCAGGATTGGCGTGTTAAAATCGTCGTTCATCGCTTCAAAGCACGCCGACTTCAATGCTTCAATATCTACCGTAGATTCACCTGAAGCTCGCAGCGATTGGAGGGTGTCTACACCGTCCATCAAACGTTTATAGCCCTTTTCAGCCGCTCGAAGCGCATCGTTAGAAAAATCGAGCGTGCTGGTGTAGTGGCCCTGAAGCATAAAAAACCGAACCGTCATGGGTGAGTAGCCCTGCTCGAGTAATTGGTGATTTCCGGTTATTAATTGTTCGGGTGTAAAACCATTGCCCTCAGACTTTGACATCTTGCGGCCGAGAACGGTAAGCATGTTTCCATGCATCCAAATTCGGGGCCCGCTTTTGCCGTTGGCGCCGATGTTTTGAGCTATTTCGCACTCGTGGTGGGGAAACTTTAAATCCATTCCACCTCCGTGAATGTCAAATTCACTGCCGAGGTATTTTGTGCTCATGGCAGAGCACTCGAGGTGCCAGCCGGGAAATCCTTCGCCCCAGGGCGAAGGCCAGTGCATAATATGCCCTTTCTCAGCTTTTTTCCAGATGGCAAAATCGAGTGGATCTCTTTTTTGATCCTGCCCTTCGAGCGTTCTCGAATTGGAAATCAAATCATCTATATTTCTTCCCGAGAGCTCCCCGTAACTGTGCTTCTCGTGGTATGATCTCACGTCAAAATAAACAGATCCATCTACTTCGTAAGCCAGCCCAGCTTTTAGAATGCGCTTCACCATTTCAATTTGCTCTATCAAATGACCTGTGGCCGTTGGCTCAATCGAAGGTGGCTGGATGTTGAAAATGCGCATAACTTCGTGAAATCCATTGGCGTATTTCTGCACAATTTCCATAGGCTCCAGGGCTTCAAGACGGGCTTTTTTTGCGATTTTGTCTTCTCCGCTGTCTGCGTCATCTACCAGATGGCCCACATCGGTAATGTTTCTCACATACCGCACTTTGTACCCGATGTATTTCAGGTAGCGAAACACAATATCAAAAGATAAAAAGGAGCGCACGTTACCGAGGTGAACATCGCTGTACACAGTAGGTCCGCAAACGTAAAGTCCTACGTGAGGTGGATTGATCGGGGAGAATATTTCCTTTTTTCGCGAAAGCGAGTTGTAGATTTTGAGCTTTTGATCCATGCTTTGAACTGTCGGTTTTCCGGGGCGCCCAAATTTACTTAATTGTTCGGATCCTCAATGATTCCATAGCCAATGAACCGCCCTTCTTTGTAAACTTCTACTTTTCGGAGCAATCCATCCTGGTCGTAGCGGTACCATTTTCCTTCCCAAAGCCTGCCGTCCTTGAACTCGCCTACCTGCGAAAGTTGTTTGTTCTTGTTGTAAAGGGTGTTATGCCCAGACTCCCTGAAAACATCGTAGTTGGGCTTGTCTTTTACTGGAATGGTTTCCTTCTGTGGAATCACGGGAACCTCTATTTCCGCAAATTCTTTGCTTCTGGGTTCAAATGACTTTACACTTTCTGCTTCTATTTCTCCGTTAGTCAATCGCTGCTCGAGCTTTTTTGAGCCGTCCGGATAATACGATTTCATCATTCCATGCGCCACGCCGTTTTCAATTTCTACCTGCATTTGGAGCCTTCCATTCGGGTAGTAGTATTTTTGTGCGCCATTTCGCTTTCCCGAAGAATTGAAATTGAAATCCCGGGCTATCTTACCGTTTTCGTGGTATCGCTTAAACTCGCCGGTGTTTTTATTTCCCTTCCAAAATCCCTTTTCTTCCACTTTTCCATTGGGATGGTAGATGGTGTAGTCGCCAAAGGGGCGGTTTGATTCGTAGGTAATTTCGCTTCTCACTTCGCCGTTGGGGTAA
>JAIVHP010000267.1 GCA_020201045.1 Flavobacteriales bacterium | reverse complement strand
CCGAGGTTGTATAAACCCGAATGTTTTCGTGTTGTCATCAGGAAAAGGCATACATCGGTTACGTCTTTCACGTAAACAAAATCTCTCAATTGACCGCCATCCTTGTAGTCTGGGTTATGCGATCTGAACAACTTAACGAATCCCTTATCGCGAATTTGATTGAACGCGTGAAAAATAACGGAAGCCATCCTTCCTTTGTGGTATTCGTTTGGGCCGTAAACGTTGAAGAATTTTAACCCCGCCCAGAAATAGGGTGCTTTTTCTTGGTCAAGCGCCCATTTGTCAAAATCGTTTTTTGAATCACCGTAAGGGTTAAGTGGTTTGAGCTTTTCTACAACGTCGTGGCTATCGCTGTATCCGTGCTCGCCGAGTCCATATGTAGCCCCGGAGCTTGCGTAAACCAGCGGAATTCCGTAATCGGCGCACTGCGTCCAAATTTTCCTGGTGTAGTTGAGGTTTAGCTTGTCAAAAATTTCCCGGTCAAATTCAGTAGTATCCGTTCGCGCACCAATGTGGAAAATGAAGTAAACGAGTTTGTGATTTTTGTCGAGCCAGGTGTGAAATTTTTCCCGATCGATTTTATGAGAGAATATTTTTCCTTCCAGGTTGGCATCTTTCTCTTTTCTGGAAAAATCATCTACGAGAACGAGGTCTTTAAAACCTTTGTCGTTTAATTCGCCTACTAGGCAACTCCCTATAAAACCAGCGGCTCCGGTTACTACAATCATTGAATTCTATTTTGATGCCAAAGATATTATTTCGATTGCTATTACCGAGAACCAGTCGCAAATAAGGTTGTATATTTGCGCCCAGAAATAAAACGGCCATGGCCAAGGTTTACGTAACAAGAAGAGAACGATTTAACGCCGCCCACAAGCTGTGGAATCCCAAATGGAGCGAAGAGAAAAACTTTGAGATTTTCGGCAAATGCGCCAATGAAAATTGGCACGGACACAACTATGAGCTTTTCGTAACGGTAAAGGGACAGCCCGATGAAGACACAGGATGCATTATTGATCTTAAGCTTCTCAGCGTTATCATAAACGAAAGAGTAATTGATAAATTAGATCACAGGAATCTAAATTTAGACGTTCCATTTATGCAGGGCAAAATGGCAAGTACTGAAAATTTGGCAGTGGGTATATGGGGAGAGATTGCCGAGTCCATCAAATCTCACGGTTGTGAGTTGCACTCCGTTAGGGTGCACGAAACCGAAAACAATTACGCCGAGTACTTGGGAGAGTGACCGGTTGTTTTAAATTTATACACAGAAGATTCTCAGCGGAGTGGACAATACCAAGAAGTTAGAAGAAACGTTTCGGACGCAACTCGATCTAATCGGCGAAGATGTTGATCGACAAGGTCTTACAGATACGCCGCTTCGCGCTGCTAAGTCGATTCAATTTCTCACACGCGGCTACAAAGACGATCCGGATGCGATTGTGAAATCAGCTCTTTTTAACGAAGATTACGATCAAATGGTGATTGTAAAAGACATTGAACTCTACAGTTTATGCGAACACCACATGCTTCCATTTTTTGGAAAAGCGCATATTGCGTATATTCCCGATGGAAAAATTGTGGGATTGAGTAAAATTCCCAGAATAATTGACGCTTTTGCACGAAGATTGCAAGTACAGGAAAGACTGACAAAACAAATTCGCGATTGCCTGACGGAAAATTTAAAGCCTCAGGGCGTAGCGGTAGTAATTGAAGCAAGACATATGTGTATGCAAATGCGCGGGGTGGAAAAACAAAATTCCAAAACCACAACATCTGCATTTCACGGGGCGTTTTTAAATCAGGAAACGCGAATGGAATTTATAAACCTTATTTCAGCAAAATTAGATTAGATATGAATAATAACCTTCAGGAAAGCTGGCAAAGCAAGCCACTGGACGCCAAAGTAGAGAGCGGCGCGGTAGTGAAAGACTTTGTGAGTAACGTAATGACCTATATGGCAGCTGCGCTTGCCATATCGGGTGTAATGGCATATTGGTTCGGAACCAATGAAAACCTGTTTTCTTACATGATCACCGAAACGGGCTCCTTGTCTATTTTTGGTTGGGTTACCATGTTGGCTCCGCTAGGATTGGTATTGCTTATGGGCTTTGGGTATAAAAAGCTCTCTTCCACGGCCATGCTCTCGGTGTTTATCATTTACTCCGTAATTATGGGGATAAGCCTGAGCAGTATATTTTATGTATACCAGATGGGTTCTATCGCGACCACATTTTTTATTACAGCCGGAACTTTTGGGTTGATGGCTGTGCTCGGATACACCACAAGCACAGATTTGAGCAAGATGGGCTCCATTCTATACATGGCGCTAATCGGGTTGATACTCGCAATGGTGGTAAACTGGTTTATGAGCAGCGCAGTGATGGATTACATTATAAGTGGCATTGGAGTGTTGATTTTTACCGGACTTACCGCTTACGATATGCAGAAAATAAAGCGGATTGGAGCCCAGGTTTCTCACGAATCTGAAGAAGGTACGAAACTGGCTCTTATGGGAGCTTTGAATCTCTACCTCGACTTTGTGAATCTCTTTCTCTTTATGTTGCGATTTTTAGGAAATCGGAATTAAAGACAAATGGTTTAAAATGAAAATCCGGCTAATTGGCCGGATTTTTTTTGAATGCTCGCGATTGTGTAATATTGCTTTTACAATACAAAACTATGAAAGCGTACGTATTTCCCGGACAAGGCTCTCAATTCCCAGGAATGGGTAAGGCGATTTATGAAAACTCCACCGAAGCACAGGAATTATTTCATCAGGCGAATGAAATTCTCGGTTTCGATATCACCGATATCATGTTTAACGGAAGTGAAGATGATATCAAGGAAACACGCGTGACCCAGCCCGCTATTTTTATACACTCAATTGTTATGGCTCACCTTATTGGGAAGGAATTCAATCCTTCCATGGTGGCTGGTCACAGTTTGGGTGAGTTCTCTGCTCTTGTGGCTGCTGGAGTGCTCGATTTTGAATCGGGGCTAAAATTGGTTGCGAAACGCGCCAATGCCATGCAGGCTGCCACCGAGAAGTCAAAAGGAGCCATGGCTGCAATTCTCGGGATGGAAGACGTTGCTGTAGAAGAAGTATGCCACGATATTGATGGTGTGGTGGTTCCGGCAAATTACAACTGCCCCGGACAATTGGTAATAAGTGGCGAAATAAACGCGGTTAAAGCCGCTTGCGAAGAACTCACAAAACAGGGAGCGCGCCGTGCGATGCTTCTTCCCGTAGGTGGGGCTTTTCACTCTCCGCTTATGGAGCCCGCGCGGACAGATTTGGCGGCGGCAATTGAAGCTGCTGAATTTAAATCTCCCATTTGCCCGGTGTACCAAAACGTAACCGCCCTGCCCGTTAAGGAACCCAATGAGATTAAAAATAATCTGATTGCGCAGCTAACGGCTCCGGTTCGTTGGACTCAAACCATGAAGAATATGATTTCCGATGGTTGCGACGAAGTGGTAGAAGTAGGCCCCGGAAAAGTTCTCCAGGGTCTGTTTAAGAAAGTAGACCGACAGTTTAATGTGAGTTCGGCCGATATATAGGGCTGCAACGGGGCAATACCGATTTCAGACTATAAACTCCAATAAGAAAACTTATTAATCTTTCCGCGGTAAACACCCTTTAAGTCTACAAAAACTCCTTTCTCATCCATAAGTTTTTCAAAGTGCGATTCTGAAAAGTTGGCGTATTCGTCGTGATTCACGGCCACTATGGTGGCGTCGTATTTTGGTTTAGGCGATTCTACGAGGTTGTACTTGTATTCCCGCTCCACTTCTTTTGCCGATGCGTGCGGGTCAATCACGTCTACTTCCACTCCAAAAGATTGAAGTTCTTTTACCGTATCTACTACTTTCGAGTTTCTGATGTCGCTTACATTCTCTTTAAATGTGGCTCCCATAATCAGTACGCGTGCACCCTGAATATTTTTTCCGGTGGCAATAATCTTTTTTACCGTTTGCTTGGCCACGTATCCGCCCATGCTGTCGTTCACAAATCTTCCCGAATTGATAATCTGAGCGTGGTATCCCAATTTCTCGGCCTTGTGTGTGAGGTAGTACGGGTCTACTCCTATACAGTGGCCTCCAACTAAGCCAGGTCGGAAATTTAAAAAATTCCATTTCGTGCCCGCGGCTTCCAATACTTCGTAAGTGTTGATATTCATCCGGTTGAATATGATGGATAGCTCGTTTATCAAGGCGATGTTTACATCGCGTTGTGTGTTTTCAATAATTTGCCACGATAAAAAAGTTGGCGCCTTTTAAGTCTTCCAGGTTTGCGGTAAATTCTATGTCGCAACCATCGAAAGCTTCGGGTTCAAGTTCATCGCTGGGATCTACTCCCTTTTTCATCATTTCCACGCGCTCGGCGTTTATGTCAAAACCGATTACGCTGATTTTTCTCGCAAATTCTAATGCGATGGGTAACCCGACATAGCCCAGGCCAATTACGGCCAGTTTTTTCTCTTTTTTGAGCAGAGATTCGTACATAATTAATTTTTGTTGAGGTCTCTAACCTTGTAAATTCGTTCAATAATATCCACCACTTTAAGCCCTTCCAGAGCGTTTGTAGTGGCAACATTTCGGTTTTTTATCGTGTCGATAACATTTTGAATTACAAAATGGTGATTGGCGGCACTGCCTTTGTAGGCGCCATAGTCGTTTGCAGGCGACGATTCGGCCAGTTCAGGCATTTCATAGTCTTCGATGTGGCAGTATTCCACTTCGTTCATATACTGGCCTCCCACTTTTACACTTCCCTTGCTGCCAATAATGGTCATGCTGCTTTCCAGGTTTTTTCCGTAAACAGCGGTAGAGTAATTTAAAGAGCCGCAACCGCCATTAATAAAGTCAAAACTCACAATACCGCTGTCTTCAAAGTCGGTTTCGTTTTGGTGGTTAAAATCGGCAAATCTCCCGGCAATGTTTTCGATATCGCCAAAGAGCCAGTACATAATATCTATAAAGTGCGAAAACTGTGTAAACAGCGTTCCACCGTCCAAATCGGCGGTGCCTTTCCAGCCTTCCTTGGCGTAGTAACGCGCGTCTCTATTCCAGTAGCAATTGATGTCTACCATAAAAATCTCTCCGAGCCTTTTCTTTTCACTGATCTCTTTTAGCCAGACAGAAGGAGGGGAGTATCGGTTTTGCATCACGCAAAACACGTGCTTACTCATCTGCAGCGATTTAAAGATTACTTCTTCGCAGTTGGCCTTAGACAAACCAAGCGGCTTTTCGCAAACTACGTGTTTTCCCTTTTCCAGTGCCAGCAGAGATTGCTTTGCATGAAGGCCATTTGGCGTGCAGATATTGACAATGTCAACATCTCCAACATCGGCTAGCATCGCCTCAATGGAGTCGAAAAAAGGAGCTTCGTAGGCGTCGAGCCCCAGCTCGCTTCTCGGCTTTGAGTCGACCAGTGCAGCCAATTCCGCTTCGTCGTTGCGCAGAATCATTTCGGCGTGGCGTTTTCCGATATGCCCGCATCCTACAATGGCAAACTTTAAGGTTTTTTCGCTCATAGCTTACTTACTTTATTGTTTTCAATACGGTATAAACCTCCGCTTTCGGGGCACTCGGCTTGCCCTTGTTCGTTAAAATTCAACCGGTGTCCAAATTCGCTCATCCAGCCGGTTTGTTTTCCCGGGTTACCCACTACAAGAGCGTAATCGGGAACTTCGCGTGTTACAACAGCCCCGGCGCCGATAAATGCATAACGGCCTATATCGTTTCCGCAAACAATGGTGGCATTCGCACCAATTGACGCTCCTTTTTTCACCTTTGTTTTGGAGTATTGATCTCTTCGAATAATCGCACTACGCGGGTTGATGATATTGGTAAATACCATAGAAGGACCTAAAAAAACGTCGTCTTCACAAATTACACCGGTGTAGATGCTCACGTTGTTTTGCACCTTTACATTCTTGCCCAAAACAACACCGGGAGAAATAACAACATTTTGTCCAATATTGCATTTTTCGCCAATCTTGCAATCGGGCATGATGTGGCTGAAGTGCCATATTTTGGTGCCTTCGCCAATGCTACAGCCTTCGTCGATTACGGCAGATTCATGGGCAGAGTAATTTTTCACCGTTTGATATACTTATCGAATTGTTTGTGTTCTTTTTTGTAGAGGTCGTCGGGATTTAGCGACTTGAAGTAGTCGAGCGTAATCTTAAGCCCTTCGCTTCTGTCGATTTTTGGTTCCCAGCTTAAGATCGATTTAGCCTTTCCTATTTCGGGTCGGCGTTTTTTCGGATCGTCGTGCGGAAGATCTTTGTAGATGATCTTGGTTTTTGCACCGGTGAGATTGATGATCTCTTCTGCAAAATCCTTAATCGAAATTTCATCCGGATTTCCAATGTTCACCGGCTCGGGATAGTCGGATAGCAATAGCCTGTAGAGCCCTTCAACCAGGTCGTCTACGTAGCAAAACGACCGCGTTTGGCTTCCGTCTCCAAAAACTGTAAAGTCTTCGCCCCTAAGCGCTTGCCCGATAAACGCTGGCAAAACCCGACCGTCGTTCAGGCGCATTCTCGGGCCGTAAGTGTTGAATATGCGTGCAATTCGGGTTTCGAGTCCGTGAAAACGGTGGTAGGCCATGGTTATGGCTTCCTGAAATCGTTTTGCTTCGTCGTACACACCGCGCGGGCCAATGGGGTTTACATGGCCCCAGTAATCTTCGGGCTGGGGGTGAACTTCCGGGTCGCCGTACACTTCGCTTGTGCTCGCTACGAGTATGCGGGCCTTTTTCGCTTTGGCTAATCCCAAAAGATTGTGTGTTCCGAGCGATCCCACCTTGAGGGTTTGAATGGGAATCTTTAAGTAGTCGATCGGGCTGGCGGGCGATGCAAAATGCATGATGTAGTCGAGCTCGCCGGGTACGTGCACAAAATTGCTTACGTCGCAATTGTAAAAGCTAAAATTTTCAGACGGATACAGGTGCTCAATATTTTTTAAATCACCTGTAATCAGGTTGTCCATTCCAACTACGTTGAAACCTTCCTTTAAAAATCTATCGCACAAGTGAGACCCTAAAAACCCGGCAGCTCCGGTAATCAATACCCGTTTTTTCATTCTGCGCCAACTTTAGTTCTGCCGATGCTCTCGTAGTAATATCCCAACTCTTTCATTTTGGAGTTTTCGTAGAGATTTCTTCCGTCAAATATCGTTTTTGTCTTGAGCAGTTGGCTGAGTTTATCGAAATCGGGATTTCTGAAAACCGACCATTCCGTAGCAACGAGCAGTGCATCGGCACCTTCAACGGCCTGATACATATTGTCGAAGTAAGAAATTTTATCGCCAAACATGTTCTTTACATTTTCGGTGGCTTCAGGGTCAAACGCCTTCACCGTTGCTCCTGCATCTACCAGGGCCTGAATCATATAAAGTGCGGGCGCTTCGCGGATGTCATCCGTATCGGGCTTAAAAGAAAGGCCCCAAAGCGCAAAGGTTTTACCGTTTAAATCGCCACTGTAGTACTTTTTGAGTTTTTCGATCAGCGTAAGCTTCTGCTTATCGTTTACGCGCAGCACCGAGTCGAGAATTTGAAAATCGTAACCAAATTGTCTTCCACTTTTGGCCAGGGCCTGCACGTCTTTTGGAAAGCAGCTTCCGCCGTAACCAATTCCGGGAAAGAGAAAGCGCTTACCGATTCGGGTATCCGTTCCTATGCCAGCTCTAACTTTATCGACATCGGCGCCAACCAATTCGCAGAAGTTGGCGATTTCATTCATAAAGGTAATTTTGGTGGCCAAAAATGCATTTGCCGCGTATTTGGTTAGCTCTGCAGATTTTTCATCCATTACGATAAGCGGATTACCCTGCCTAACAAAGGGCTTATACAGGTCTTCCATAATCTTGGCGGCGCGATCAGAGCTGGTGCCAATCACTACTCTATCGGGCTTCATAAAATCTTCCACGGCAAAACCTTCCCTGAGAAATTCGGGATTGGAGACTACGTCGAAATCTACTTTCGCGTATTCGGCAATTTTAGCTTCTACCAACTCAGAAGTACCAACAGGTACGGTGCTTTTATCTACGATAACTTTGTAATCGGTAATCATTTTCCCCAACTCTTCGGCTACACCTAAAACGTAGGAAAGGTCTGCAGAGCCGTCTTCGCCCGGAGGGGTTGGAAGAGCCAGGAAAATTATTTTTGCATCGGCTATAGCTTCTTCTAGATTGGTGGTAAAGTGAAGCCGGTCTTGTCTGATATTTCGCTCGAAAACAGTATCCAGATAGGGTTCGTAGATGGGAACTTCTCCGGCTTGCATGCGTTTTACCTTGTCGGCATCAATATCTACGCAGATTACGTTGTTTCCGGTATCTGCAAAACATGTTCCGGTTACCAGGCCAACGTAGCCCGTACCTACAACGGCAATATTCATGATCGTTGTTGCTTAATAAATGATTTAACTGTTTCTGTAATGTGGTTGAGTTGCTCCTGATCTAACTCCGTTTGCATGGGCAGCGAAACTACGCGTTCGCAAAGGTCTTCCGTTACCGGAAAATCTCCCGCGTTATATCTGCTGTCTCTGTACGCCTTTTGCAAGTGAAGGGGCACGGGGTAATAAATCATAGCGGGCACACCGTGATCCATGAGGTAAGCCTGCATTTTCTCTCTGTCAAGTCCATTGAGCTTCAGCGTGTACTGGTGAAAGACATGCGTACTCTGCTCAAATCTTTTGGGTGTTGTGAGCTCGGGTACATCTTTGAACGCATCATCGTAGAATGAAGCCGTTTCGTTTCGGCGCTTATTGTACTCGTCGAGGTGTCGTAATTTTATTCTCAGAATGGCCGCTTGAATGGAATCTAAACGGGAGTTTACACCGACATAATCGTGGTAATATCGACGGGTTTGTCCGTGGTTGGCCACACACCTGAGCTTTTCGGCAATTTCGTCGTTGTTGGTGAAAATTGCTCCTCCATCGCCAAAGCACCCCAGGTTTTTACTCGGAAAGAATGATGTGCATCCAATATCGCCAATTGTTCCGGCTCGCTGTTCTTTGCCACTTTTAAACGAGTACGTTGCACCAATGGCTTGAGCCGTATCTTCTATTACGTGCAAGTTGTGTTTCGACGCCAGATCTAAGAGTTCTTCCATCTGCGAGCACTGTCCAAAAAGATGAACCGGCACAATGGCTTTGGTTTTTGGCGTAATGGCATTTTTCACCGCATCAACGTCAATGTTGAAAGTATCGGGATCTACATCTACCAAAACAGGTGTTAATTGGAGAAGCGCTATAACCTCGGCCGTAGCCACATAAGTAAAATCTGATGTTATTACTTCATCGCCGGGCTTTAAGTCCATAGCCATCATCGCAATCTGCAGGGCATCTGTTCCGTTTGCACAGGGAATTACATGTTTGACATCGAGGTAATCTTCGAGTTCTTTTTGAAAATCTTTTACTTCCGGCCCGTTGATGTATGCCGAAGAGCGTATTACATCTATAACTGCTTTGTCTATCTCTTCCTGAACTCGCTCATACTGAGACACGAGATCGACCATTTGAATTTTCTTCATGAAAAGGATTAAATTTGCGACTGCGAATATACGTATTTATGCATACAACAAGCCCTTAAGCTCCCACAGGTCGGGCTGTACTACGCCATATGAGAAACGCCTTTTTCCTCTTCATTTTCCTCGTCTTTGCCCACACCGCTGCACATGCGCAAGGCACGGTTTCGGATACAACCCTGTCCATGTCTCTTTTTCAATTTCAGGGAGGGCTCAATGAGTCTTATGGCGATATGGGCGATTTGTATGGGCCCAACGCATCTATCGGTTTTTCTTTTGCCTATAAATTCAGATCAAATATTCTTCTCGGTGCAGATTTCACTTACCTTTTTAGCAATAATGTGAGAGATGTAGGAAACCTTATGCAAGAGTTGAGAAACAACCGCGGGGATATTATTGGAATAGAAGGTGAGCCCGTGAATATACTTGTTCAAATGCGCGGTTTTACCGGTGGCTTTTACATCGGGAAAATATGGCCCATTTTTGGCCCGAATCCCAATTCGGGTTTGGTTACTAAACTCGGATTGGTTTACCTCGAACACCGCACCTGGATTGAATCCAGAGAAGATGAGATTCCTCCCATTGAAGAAGAATACCGCAAAGGGTACGACCGCAAACGAGCCGGGTTGGCAGCCTATCAGTTTGTGGGGTACCAACACTTTAGCAATAGTAGGTTTGCAAATTTCTATGCCGGATTTGATTTTTATCAGGGCTTTACTACCGATTACCGCTCGTATAACTTTGACGAGATGCGACCAACAAACGGTGATTACTTCGACTTGATGGTCGGTTTTCGCGTGGGCTGGGTTATTCCGGTATACCGACAGGAAGCCAATAAATTCTACCTGGACTAAATGGGATTGCTTTACCGTTTGGGAATCTATTTCTACGGCTGGGCGATTCGCATTGCAGCTTTGTTTAACGAAAAAGCAAAGCTTTGGGTCTCGGGAAGAAAAACGGTCCTGAAGGATATCGAATCTGCCGGTTTAAAAGATTGCCTGTGGATGCACTGCGCTTCCTTGGGCGAATTTGAGCAAGGCCGGCCCGTGCTGGAAGAGCTCAGAAGAAAACACCCCAATTATCCCATCTTCCTTACGTTTTTTAGCCCTTCGGGATATGAAATTCGGAAAAACTACCCCGGAGCCGACTTAGTAACTTATCTTCCGCTCGATACAAGAAAGAATGTTACCCGGTTTCTCGACCTTGTCTCTCCAAAAATAGCGGTGTTTGTGAAGTACGAAATTTGGCATTGCTATTTTCGCGAACTCGCCAAAAGACAGGTTCCTTTGTTTTTAATTTCGAGTATTTTCCGACCCGATCAAATCTACTTCAGGAGTTTTGCGAAGTGGTTTAGAAATACCCTGAAAGGCATCAACCAGATCTACACCCAGGACCAAGAGAGTATTCGGCTGCTAAAGGAGATTGACATTGTTGCTGCCCTTTCGGGAGATACGCGTTTTGACCGGGTGCTTGCGATTAAAAAGTCGGGCGGAGAAATGCCCAAAGTAGATGCTTTTGCAGGAAATCACACCACAATAGTAGCCGGCAGCACCTGGCCAGCCGACGAATCAAAGCTTATTGAGTTTGTGAAGAGTGCGGAGGATACGCGTCTCATTATTGCTCCACACCAAATTGGAGAAGGCCACATCAAAGAGATTTTAGCAAAAAGCGAAGACATTGTCCGCTGGAGCGAATGGGATGGCAAAACGAGCGCAAAGATTCTGGTTATTGACGCGATTGGCAAACTGAGCACCATCTATCGCTATGCGGATATTGCTTACATAGGTGGCGGATTTGGTAGGGGAATTCACAATACCCTTGAAGCAGCCGTTTACGGAATACCTGTGGTTTTCGGACCGAATTACCAGAAATTTAAGGAAGCCAGAGATTTGATAGCTGCGGGCGGTGGCTTTACTGCAATAGACGAATCGGAGCTTTTCAATATCCTGAAAAAACTGAATAGCAATAAAGAATTTCGAAAGAATTCAGGTGAGCAGGCCGGAAATTACGTTTCCGGAAATTCCGGTGCAACGGCAAAAATTATAAAAGGTATTTCCAGCTATCTCGCTTGAGATGTAGTTTTTCGGCCGTACTGAGATATCTTTATCCGATCGGCGATAAAGTAGATAAGCATGGCTGCTACAAGCCCAATTGCAGCGAATTTTGACGCGGTTATTATTCCGGTGGCATCCTGTTTCACCCAGATGGCTACGAGCCCCCAAACCAGTGCAAAGTTAAAGATGTAGTCAGACTGACTCAATAGTAGCCATAGGCCAATGATGGCGGCTATACTTATCATTGCAATGGATATCAATTGGTCGTAATCTGCGAGGAATGCAATTTCAAAAGATGTGAGTAAAACGGCCACATTGACAATAGAAGCAAGAGAAACCCAACCCATGTAAAGGCTAAATGGAACCTGAAAGAAAAAGCGGTGGGTTGTACTCAGGGCGCGCCTCAAACGATAAAAATACCGAAACATAAAAATCAAAGATCCGAGTAAAGCAAAGATTAAAATCACCGAAACCTCAAACCATTCATTTTGAAATGCGATCAGCCACAACACATTTGCCACCGCGCTGACTAAAAAATATGGCCAAACCAATTTGTAGAGGCGAATCCGCTTTCCTTTTGTGAGCTGGAAAAATGCGAAAATGGCCAGGGACAAATAAATCAATCCCCAAATAGCAAAGGCATAACCAGCAGGAGTGATAAGGGTGGGGTATTTTTGGCTTACTTCTGCCATTGTTTGGCCGCCAAATGGGATGGCTCCGGAAAGAAAATTCATAACCACCATCACCACAACGGCGATTGCGAAAATCCATCGTTGAATAATATTGTAGGTGTAGGCTGTTTTCATGGCATTAGTTGTTATGATTATACTGATTTTCGGCGAAAATGTTCAACTTTAGCGGGATTTTAAAACGATCGCCAATAATTCTCCAAAACTAAAATCTATGAAAAAGACAGTTTCAATCTTTGTTTCCCTAATTATACTCTTGGGAATCGTCTTTTACATATTCGTCTATCCAAAATTTGAAATAGTTTCCGGTTTTAATGCAAAGGTACTTTGTTCTTGCACATTTATGTCGGGTATTGATCAGGAGCGGGCAGAAAGGGAAGAGCTCGGGTTTAGCTTGCTTTGGCTGGCTTCAAACACCATCGATGAAGCCGATCAAACGGTTACATCCAGTGTTCTTGGAATGCAGAAAAAGACAGCCGTTTACCGGAAAGAGTTCGGTTGCGCCCTCGTCAACGATTTGGATGTAGACGAAATCAAGAAGCAAGAGCGCGAAGTGAGCGATCTACAATACGCCGCCGATATTTGGCCCGATAGAGAAGTGAGTGGCACAGAAGCTATTCAGCGTGCGCTGCGAACCGCATTCGATAAGGAGGGAGAGGAGAAGCTGATAACGCGAGCTGTGGTAGTGGTGAAAGACGGGGAATTGATTGGTGAAGCATACGCAGATGGAGTGAGTAGAGAAACTCCATTGCTGGGCTGGAGTATGGCGAAAACGATTACCGGATTTTTGGTCGGGATAATTGCCGGCGACGGGGATTGGACGCTTGATTCTTCCCTTCCCATCGAAGAATGGGCAAATGATGAGCGCTCGGAAATTACTCTGAAAGACGCCATGCAGATGAGTACCGGATTGCAGTGGGAAGAGGATTATGGAAAGGTTTCTTTCGCAACCAAAATGCTATACGGCAGCGACGATATGGGAGCTTATGCACAGTCGCTCTCACTGGCATATCCGCCGGGAGAGCACTGGGAGTATTCTTCGGGAACATCTAACATCTTGGCGAGAACCATGGAGAATTTCTTTGCTGACGCATCAGATTACCACAGCTTTCCTTACCGCCGTTTGTTTGGTCCAATAGGGGCCGAAAGTTTTGTGCTCGAAACCGATGCTTCCGGTCATTTTGTGGGTTCATCCTATGGGTACGGGAGTGCGAGAGACTGGGCCAAACTCGGGTTGCTGGCATTAAATAAAGGAAATTGGCAGGGTGTGCAGGTGGTAGATTCTACGTGGATTTCATTTATGACCGAGCCGGCGCCAGACAGCAATGGGCAGTATGGCGGGCAAACATGGCTTAACCGCAACGGTAAATTTCTCAATTACGCTCCCCAATCCTTTTGGATGGGCGGTTTTCAGGGCCAGCAAGTATCGGTACATCCCGATAAAAACATGGTCATCGTTCGCATGGGAGTTACCAATACCCGGGGCGACTTTGATTTTAATGCTTTAGCCGGGGAAATTTTTGAAGCCGTTGAAACACCGGTAAATTAGTTGATTACCAGAATCTTAACCTTCGATAAATTACCCCCTTACCAACCTTATTTTCTCCTTTGGAAAATTGAGATAAATATTACCTTTGCGCCCCACCCGCCCGGATGGTGGAATTGGTAGACACGCCGGACTTAAAATCCTGTGGCCTTTGTGGCCGTGCGGGTTCAAGTCCCGCTCCGGGTACAAAATCAGAGCGAGAAACAGAACGACAGGGATGTTTCGAGTTCTGATTTTTTGTTTCTGCCTTTGTCTTGATATCAATCTCAGCTTAGGTTTGATGTCTGGCAACTTTATGACGACCGCCTGAGATCGCTTCACATCTATTCATTGTGTTTTGCAATAAGTTTATAGGTGCAATACCAATAAAAGAACGCCTCCGGATTCGATTTCTTCAACTTATTTAAACGGGTTTCAAATGGTTGTTCAATTACCCACTCAGCAACTTCCATAGGGTTTGTAAATCGGTATATTTCTTTCGTGCCAGTTTGCAGAATTGCCGATAGATATGCAGCTTTTGCAGCCGGTATTATAGCTCGCTCGAGGTGAAAGCTTTCGGAAAAAATGAAATTTTTAATATTGGATATCCCTTTTTGCAGCGCTCCAAAATCTCCCCTTCCCGCTTTACCTCTGGTTGCCATAACCATGGCTGTTTCTATGGTGTCATCTAATACGTCCAGCAGACGGGTATCTTTTAGTTCACGGTAGGCCAGCTCCTTTTCGGTAAAACGGTCATATACAGCTGAAACAGTCTCAATCTCATTCACTAGATCAAAGAGCTGACCAATGTCAAATAATTGTTTGATGATCTCTACTTCTTTATCTCTTCCATACGGAACCCCAGTTGTATTGGGTGCGAATGCAGTTAGTTTATCACCCAGGAGAGCTTCTGCAATTGGAACAATGGCATGAATTGCTTCTCCTTCCGTTTTCAGGAATGGCGAAGTAATTTCAATCTCATGTGTATGGGCACCGTAGTGACTTTCTTCGTAGAGAATATCGAGGAGTATGTATTCTTTTTCGGTGCGCACATTCGTTACCGGCTTATAATAGAACTTATAGTGTGCCTTTTCAGTGTTAGACTTACTTTCCCGTTTGTCTTCTTTGTATTCTAGGAAGTCTGAGTTTTCGATTATACGCTTAAATATCTCCTCCATCTTTTCCGGTTTTTCAGAAACGATAATATCAATGTCGATAGAAAACCGTTTAGGTTCAGGAAGCAAAAGCATCAATGCCGTCCCGCCTTTGAAAATGAAATTCAGGTCGCTTTCCTGAAGTAATTCAAGCAGATAAAGCGCCCTTACAACTTTTTCAACAAGAATAGGGTCGGCTTTGTGTTGTTGAGCTGCTTTATTTATCCATTCGCTTTTTAGTGAATCTGTGTGAATCATATTTTCTAAGATTTGGCAGTAAAGTAGTTTTATTGCCGTTTCTTTATGATTTCATTTATTAGTTTCTCTATTTCACCTTTTTTATTCCTTCTGCTTGCATACCGCAGCATTTTGCTTTCTCTTATATGGTATTTGTCAAAAGCAGTCCGATAGATATGTTTCATTTCGATACCCTGATAAGTAGAGAAAAGAACCGGATCACAATAAATGTCCACCAACACTTTTTCTAACGTTATGGTTTTCATGCTGTCCACTTTTTGAATAGGAGCTTCTGTTGTCAGGTAAGTAATAATGACGGGCTCTTTTTTGTGAATGGCATATTTACTCAGGATTTCTTCCGAGGGATGCAGATAAACATCTTTCCCACTTTCTTTGAGGTGATAAAATACCGATTCTGCCGCATCCTTTTCTACGTCCAAAATGGTATAAAACCTTCCGGGCTGATGCAGCATGAATTCATTCAGCGATTTCGTTGACCAAATACACAACTCCCCAAAGGGAAACTGCTTGAGGACTTTATGGTACAAGCGCTGGACTGGCTTTCCTATTTCCGGAACAAAGTAGCTTTTTCCTGTTTCGCCAAGAGAATAGATCCCCCTGCCTATTCGGTGCAAAATACCTTGCCGGTTGAGTTCATATGCACGCCAGTCCACTGTAGAGCGTTTAATATTCTCATCAAACTGCCTGTAGAAGTCAATTAAATCACTTACGGAGATGAACTCTCTTTGAGCAAAAGAATTTCTCAGTTCCCTGATATGCAATGATGTTTTTGCGATAGTTAACTATTTTACACGAAGATACAAAATCTAAGATTTGGCAGTAAAGAAATTTTATTGCCGATTCTTAGTAATAAGAAATGGGGCAAATTTTCACCAAACGTTGATTCTTAAACATTAGCCGCTTTCCCTGTTTTTTTTTGCAAATATTTATTCTTGTAGAGTTGGACGGACCCTTTCGAACACGAAAGATAATGTTGGAATAAATTCTCCTTAAATGCTTATCTCCAAGTCTTCACGATTTCGCTTTTCTATTCCATTTGTAGGTCTCTGATCAACCACATTTTGTCTCACTTTTCTGGATATCAACCTTGTTTGCAAGAAATACGCAATTGCAAAAATGAAACTCCAATCTTCGCTCTCACTCCGTATTTCCCCGCTTTCGCTCTGGATACCCGTGCGCCTTTCTTCTAAAGACGCTGGATTTTATGCTGTTCAATTTCACGAAATGGTAAAACTCTGGTAGGATTACTCGCGTGATCCTATTCATCGAAGACCCTGGTGCTCAACGAAAAACCCGTGCGCCTTTCTTCTAAAGGCGCTGGATTTTACGCTGGTCAATTTCACGAAGTGGTAAAATT
>JAIVHP010000266.1 GCA_020201045.1 Flavobacteriales bacterium | reverse complement strand
TTTTGCCCAGTGAGACCTATGCCTACGTTATCGCCAGGGAAGCCTCCTTGCCCATGTCCTGTCCAAACATCAGTTCCGTCTGTTTCCCAATCTAAATCACCGCCGGCCAGGTTACACACATCTGTCCATTCGCCTTCGCCATTAAGAACAAAGCAGTCTGCTTCTTCATCGTCTGGAAATTCGAGTCGGCCGATAAAATTGTCTTCATCTACCATGTTTACATCTTCAAATCGATAGCCAATTATCAATGCATCGGGAGATATTTCTGGAAGCTGTCTGATTCGGGTTCTGCCGGGGCCAACGTCCAATACGGTTCCAACCAATGGGTCTGGCTCTTCGTTATCGAGAAACCCGATGGTTGTGGCTCTGAGCTCCGTCTCATCAATAGGTTTAATATGCAAGTTTCCTTCCGGTGAAGTTTGAAAGTCTGCGTAAGTGCCCGGTGATTCGTTATAGAAAGGCCCACTTGCGTAAGAAAGGCGAAACTGCGGCCTGCCATCAATGCGAATCACATCGAGGGGTCGTTTGGGCTGAACACCGTTAGACCATGAAGTACCGATTCCTGTAAAACCGGCAGCAGTCATGCGCCCGGTTTCAAGATCATTTCCAGTTGCCCCTCCTGTAGTAAACATAAAAACCAGGTTATCAGGACCGTTTTGGGAGAACTGGGTGTTATCTGCCCAGGCAATTACCGCATCCGTAACATCGTCTGCATCATTGCGACGCGGACCGATGTACATCAAATCCTGATTGTGGGTGAAGGTGATGCCATACCGCATCCAGGCACGATACCCTAATTGCTGGGCAGCAGCAGTATTATTATCGCCATTGATGTGCAGCAGCGAGAAAGGGCTCGCTACCCCGCCGGTAAAGAAATTAGGGTCCTGGCTCAGCCCCAAAAACCCGGAGCGGTCGATGTTAAACCCGTTGATGGCGCTGTTGCCGTTCTGCATCATTTGCATTCGGGTGGTGTTGTTGGTGCGGAATTCGAGGTTTTGAGCGCCGTTGTAGCCCAGAAACTTTCCGCCTCCGGGAAGGTTGTCATCAGTCGTTGACTGTGAAAAACACTCTAGAATAAGAGAAAATGAAATAAGGGTAATTATCCCTTTTAGCAAATTGGTTTTCATTTGATAATGATTTTGTGATTGAAAAATTCTTCATTTGTTTGAATTCTCAACACATAAATCCCTTTCTGTAAATTTGAAGCATTAATCATGATGATTGGAGATGATAATTTTGTGAATTTGCGTATCACTTTTCCGTGAATATCGAAAAGCGAAAGTGCTTGAATCCATCCTGTCTCTATCTCTACGAATAGCTGTTCGCTCACCGGATTAGGGTACACTCTTAAGAAGTTATTTTCTTCCGTACGACTATTGATACTAAGGAGATCATCGCAATCAGCAGAATCTGTGGCAATGCAAATATTCTCAATGTAATAGTATCCCCAACACTGTTCTGTATCATTCAGAATGTTGGTGTCTGTATTATCATCATCGAAAAAATTGCCTAAAGCTACCCAGTTGTACGTGTCGTCAGCGGTAAACCATCCTTCTATTTTGATCCAGTTCTCATCATCATCTATAATTTCACCATGATTTAAATGTGCGAAATTGTCGACGTGGAATGACTGATCGGGAGGAAAGTATGAATAGTTTGGATCCTTAAAAAAACGCATTCCCAAGTTATTGGTAGCGCATTTGCGATTAATGTTTAACCCACCATCGCACAAAGAAGTATGAAACACCATGTAATATTGTTGACCAACAACCAGCGGTTCTAGCAGTTGTGCAGCGACAAATTCCCTCCCATTTGGGTTGTGATCTTCAAAAGTTATTAGCGCCGCATATGACTCCCCGGTCAATGGCCACTGAAATCCCCAAACATTTTCTGGAACACCAGCGAAACCATCAATTTCATCACTGCATGAATGAAAAAAATCAGGCGTCATTTGCCAACTATACCAATCCACCACCTGGTTGTCCAGCTCAGCAGTGCTAAACGGACACTCCAAATACTCTTCAAAACTCGGATTGGGCACCAGGTTTTGGGCAAGGGTTGTCAAAGTTGCTACTGAGGCCATCAGGGCAAGGGCATATCGTTTCATTTCAAAAAAGGTTTATGTGTTGAGAAATTGCGCTTTTTACAAGCGCACCCTGCCTTTGGGCAGGACGGGCGCTCCACCTTGTGCAAGCCCCGTGTTTTGTCTATCTTCGCTAAGTCATAATCACCTCCTTTTTACACTTGGGTTGGTTATGTTATTTAAACCGGGGAGTTGCTGCTCTCCGGTTTTTTATTTTCTAAAATGTTTTTCAGCAGATTATCTCTAACTCTACATCAATGCTTAAATTTAGTTAAAAAGGGGTGGTTTCCAAGAAATTGTGAGTTATTTTTTCGTGAATTCGAAAGGGGGTGGATGGGAGAGTAAGTTCCTGTAAATCAATGCTTAGATTTTAAGTTCGGGAATATTGCATTTTGGGTGGATTGCTTCATTCAAATCAGAAAATCACCAGGGGTGTTTGCAGAATCATTAGTACGTCTTGGCCCCACGTACATCAAATCCTGGTTGTGGGTGAAGGTAATGCCATACCGCATCCCTCCCTTGCCGGGAGGCAGGCATGGCCGAATCCCCAATTGCTGGGCAGCTCCGCCGTTATTATCGCCATTGAGGTGCAGCAGCGAGAAAGGGCTCGCTACCCCGCCGGTAAAGAAATTAGGATCCTGGCTCAGCCCCAAAAACCCGGAGCGGTCGATGTTGAACCCGTTGATGGCGCTGTTGCCGTTCTGCATCATCTGCATACGGGTGGTATTGTTGGTGCGGAATTCGAGGTTTTGGCCTGCGTCATAACCCAAGAATTTTCCTCCTCCCGGGTTGTTGTTCGCACTACTCGATTGAGCATGCATATTTTGGTTGAATAGCAGTGCACATAAGATGATGCTTACTGCAAAAATTTTAGTTTTCATTGTATAATGAGTTTAATTGTGGTAAAATATTGGTTGTTAGAAACCCTCACCACATAAACTCCTTTTTGAAATGTTGAAACATTGAGCTCATACCCCGAGCTCATATCCTGAATGTTTTTCACCAAACGGCCTTGCATATCGAAGACGTCCACATTGTGCAACTCTGATTCTGGCAAACTGAAGCGCACTGATTCGGTGGCCGGATTCGGATATATGTTTGCGCTGGTCAAGGGTCGGTTGGCATCTGAAGAAAGCAGGTAATCACATTCTTCCGGACTGCTTGCGACACATACATTTTCAATATAGTAAATGCCCGAGCAGGCACCTTCGTCGTTGAGGATGACAATATCTGTTTGATCATCCGTGAAGAAATTGCCTATGGCAACCCAGTTGTAGTCGTCATCTGCCGTAAACCAGCCTTCAATGAGCGTCCAGTTGGTATAATCGTCCAGGATCTCACTGTAATTCAGGTGGGCAAAATTATCAGGTTGTAGTGGGTTGGCATCAGGTGGAAAAGCTGTATAATCTGGATCTTTAAAAAAACGCATCCCGATATTGTTGGTGGCACACCATCTTAAATCTTTACTTCCACCATCATACATGGATGCATGAAACATCATGTAATATTGCTCACCAGAATTTAAGGCAGTCGACAACTGTGCGGCCATATATTCCCTGCCTTCAGGATTAAAATCTTCGAACGTAATAACGCCTGAATATGCATCACCTGTTATAGGCCATTGTGTGCCCCAAGCATTGTCAGGAATGCCGGCGGTTCCAAGTCCATCGTTGTTGCAGTACTGAAAAAAATCCGGGGTCAGTTGCCAAGAGTACCAGCTAGTGACCTGCTGATGCAATTCACCTGTACTTTGCGGACACTCCAAATACTCTTCAAAACTCGGATTGGGCACCAGGTTTTGGGCAAGGGTTGTCAGGGTTGCTACTGAGGCTATCAGGGCAAGGGCATATCGTTTCATTTCAAAAAAAGGTTTATGTGTTGAGAAATTGCGCTTCTTACAAGCGCACACTGCCTTTGGGCAGGATGGGCGCTGCACCTTGTGCAAGACCCGTGTTTCGTCTATCTTTGCTAAGTCATAATCACCTCCTTTTTTAGACCAGGTTGGTTATGGTATTAAGACCGGGGAGTTACCGCTCTCCGGTTTTTTTATTTTCTAAAATGTTTTGCAGCAGATTAACTCTAACTCTACATCAATGCTTAAACTTAGTTAAAAAGGGGTGGTTTCCAAGAAATTGTGAGTTATTTTTTCGTGAATATGAGATGGGTGGAGCTACTGTGAAGTAATGTTTCGATTTAAAGATCCGGTGTTTGATCCACTTCATTCTCGATGTTTTAATCTTTCTTTTCTTCACGCCAAGGTTTTTAATTGTATCTAGTAAATGTTTGAGAAGCAATCTCACAGCGCCGTTATTACAAGTGGTATGTTTTTTCTTTTTAGCGTATCTGGGTATGTCCAAAAAGCAGTTCGATATAGTAAGCGTGAATTCGGTAATGCTGGTTTTTTTATCCGAAAAAGTCAAATTTGCGAATATGCATACCGCTCATTGCTGAACTTAGTTGTCAACCACCTACCACAACAAAAAGCCGCTCGTACTTAATCGCCTGTGCTTATCTGTGCAGGTTTATACATTTACCCCTACAAATTTTATTGATATGATTAGGCGTTTCCTTTTAGTTCTCATTGCTGCTGCAATGTCGATCCAGGCAGAATCTCAGGAAGCATGGAGTCTCCAGAAATGTATAGACTATGCCATGGAGAGCAACCTCACGGTTTTGCAGAGCAAACTCAATATTGAGCGCGCCGAGATTGACTACAACCAAAGCAGGTTTTCGCTCTTGCCCAATCTAAACGCCCAGGCCAGTTATGGATACAACTTCGGCCAGCGTATCGACCCCTTTACCAACCAATTTGCCACCCAGCAGGTGGGAACAGGAAATGCTTTTTTGTCATCGAGTGTAGATCTTTTCAATGCGTTTTCGAAGATGAACAACATCCGAAGAACGGAGCAAAGCATGAAAGCGAGTCAGTACGATTACGAGAACGTGAAAAACGATATTTCACTTCAGCTCTGTTTGTTTTACCTGGATATTCTCCTCAATAAAGAAAATGTCGCCATTGCCAAAGAGCAGGTGAAGATTTCGGAAGCTCAGGTAGATCGGGTGAAACAGCTCGTGGATGCCGGTCAGGAGCCGCAGGGAAATCTCTACGACGCCGAATCGCAACTGGCGCAGGAAGAGTTTAACCTAACCAGGGCTCAGAATCAGGTTGTTTTGGCAAAGCTAAACCTCACGCAACTTCTACAGCTCAGTCCAGAAAAATCTGAAACATTTGAAGTGGTTTCGCCTGATTTGAGCAATGAAGGAGTAGAATTGATCGACAACTCGGCCCGGGAAATTTACATCCGCGCAAAGCAAAATATGCCCGATGTAAAGGCGGCCGAGGCCAGAAGGCTGGCTTCGGAGTACAACCTGGCTTCGGCCCGGGGTAATTTGTATCCGAGCCTCTCTTTAAGTGGTTCCATCGGTTCGGGTTATTCCGAAAACAATACCGTTCAAACCGGAGATCCTACGATTGAGACCTTTCCAATCGGAAGGGTGCAGGGAAGCAACGATGTGGTAGTCGCAGACCAGCTTCTTTTTGACCGGCGAACCAAGAATTTCTCTAGTCAGGTGGAAGATAACTTTAACCAGAATATTCAGTTATCGCTAAACATCCCCATTTTCAATGGAAATTCGGCCAGAGCGGCGGTAAACCGGGCAAAAATAGATCAACTCGATGCCGATATTTCTTACTCGCAGATTTCCAATCAGCTCCGATTCGAAATTGAGCAGGCTTACGTAGACGCCAGGGCTGCCATGAACAGCTACATGTCGGCCGAAAAAGCTGTGCGCGCGCTGGAAGAATCTTTTAAATACGCCGAAGTGCGCTTTGAGCAGAATGTAATTAATGCTGTTGAATACAACAATATTAAAACCCAATACACCAATGCGCAGAGCGATATGATTCGCGCAAAGTACGACTTTGTTTTCCGAAGCAAAATTCTCGACTTCTATCTGGGAAATCCCATCACCCTTTAAAAACTTATTTTATGGCCAAAACGAAATCGCGAAAACGACTCTACTGGATTCTGGCTTTGGTAATTGTTGCTCTGGTAATAACCGCCGTTGTTGTAAATCGCGGGTCGGACCTGGTAAAGGTAACGACCGCAGAAGCCGAGCGGAGAAACATAACCGAATCGGTGATAGCGAATGGAAAAATTCAACCGGAAACCGAAGTTGTTATTTCTTCGGAAGTTTCGGGGAAAATACTGGAATTGCCCTTTAAAGAAGGAGCAAAAGTGGCCAAAGGCGATTTGATCGTAAAGATCAATCCAGACCTGGCTCAGTCGGCTTTAGACCGGGCAGAAGCTTCGCTGAATAGCGCAAAAGCAAACAAGGCCAATGCCAAAGCCCGGGTGCTTCAAGCCGAAGCTCAGCTAAAAAATGCGGAGGTGGTGTATCAGCGAAACCAGAATCTACTGAATCAGGGAGCCATCTCGCAAGCGGAGTTCGACAACTTTACAGCAAACTACGAATCTGCGCAGGCCGAAGTTATGGCGGCAGAAGAGAGCGAGCACGCCGCGCAATACTCGGTGGCCTCGGCTCGTGCTACCGTTAAGGAAGCCCGTGACTCTTATTCCCGAACCACCATTTACGCTCCCATGGACGGAACAATTTCCAGTCTCAAAGCCGAAGTTGGAGAGCAAGTGGTTGGTGCCATGCAAATGACGGGAACGGAAATTATGCGGGTTGCCAACCTCGAAGTTATGGAAGTGCTGGCCGAAGTGAATGAAAGCGATATTGTGCGGATCGCTTTTGGCGACACGGCATCCATTGAGGTAGACGCTTACCGCGATAGAAAATTTACAGGAGAGGTAACGGAAATCGCAAATTCGGCCACAAGCTCTGGCATGTCTGCCGATCAGGTGACTAATTTTGAAGTAAAGATTCGCATCTTAAAATCGTCTTACAAGGATTTAATCGACGCCGACCACCCCGAGTTATCTCCTTTCAGACCGGGGATGAATGCCACAGTAGAAATTTATACCGACCGCGCAGAAGATGCGATTGCCGTTCCTATCGAAGCGGTGACGTCGCGCACAGATACATCGGCATCACAGAGCCGCAGCACAGTGGATAAACTGATGGGCGATAAAGCCGGCGAAGAAAAAGAGCCCATAACCTGCGTTTTTACCCTTAACGGGGATAAAGTTGGAATCGCGGCGGTGAAAACGGGAGTTCAGGACGATAAGTATATCGCAATATTAGAAGGGCTCAGCGAAGGAGATAAAATCGTCTCGGGCCCCTACGATGCCGTTTCCCTTAAACTTTCTCCCGGCGACGAAGTGGAAAGCGTTTCAAAAGACGACCTTTACAAAAAATAAACCCGGTCGTTTTGATTCTTTCCATTGAAACATCTACAAAAATTTGTTCCGTAGCACTTTCCGAAGGATCGGATATACTTGCATACCGCGAAGATCGATCGAATAGTTACAGCCATGCAGAGCTGCTTAACGTTTTCATTCACGAAGTGATGAAGAACCGCGATTACGGCGATCTACAGGCAGTTGCCGTGAGCGAAGGCCCCGGTTCATACACGGGTTTGCGCATCGGGGTTTCGGCCGCCAAGGGCCTGGCTTTCGCACTCGATATTCCGGTAATTTCGGTTTCTACACTTCGATCCATGGCGCAATCCGTGGCCACTCAAAATGGCTCGCTGCTGATACCGATGATTGATGCCCGGAGAATGGAAGTTTTTTGCGCCGGATACAACCACCTGAATGAAGCTGTTTTTCCAACAAGGGCAGAGATCTTAGACGACTCGAGTTTTCCGGAATTCAAAGGGTTCGAGCGGGGATATTTTTTTGGCGATGGAGCCGAAAAGTGCAAACCTATTCTCGAGCCGCTCGGGCTTGAATTTAAGCCCGGAATTTACGCGTCGGCAAAAGATATGGCGCCTATAGCCAGTGCAAAATTTACCCGGGGAGAATTCGTCGATTTGGCCTACTTCGAGCCGTACTACCTCAAAGATTTTGTGGCGGGCAAGCCAAAAAAAACGAAATAAAAAACCGGCCTGGGATTGCGCCCGGGCCGGTTCAAAATCGCCTTCCGATTTTTTATTATTCAGTTGGAACAGACTCCGATTCTCTTGGCTTATCTGCGGGCTGCGCCTTGATCATCTTTTTATTTGATGCTTTTACCAAATTCAGCTCGTCAATTAGGTTGGTGGCGCCGGCGTACTTATCCATCATAAAGAGAACATACCTGATATCTACAGAGATGGTGCGCTGAACCGATGGCTCAAAGTTGATGTCTCCGCTCATCGCTTCCCAGTTTCCGTCGAATGCCAGGCCGATCAATTCACCTTTTCCATTTATGACAGGACTCCCGGAATTTCCTCCCGTGATGTCGTTGGTGTGAATGAAGTTTACCGGCAGGGTTCCATTTTTATCCGCATATCGGCCGTAGTCTTTCTCGCGGTATAATTCCGATAATTTATCGGGTACGATAAATTCGTCGTCTTCGGGGTCTTCTTTGTCCATTACCCCTTCAAGCGTTGTGTAATAATTGTAAGTTACACCGTCTTTTGGTTCGTAAGACCGCACGTTTCCGAAAGAAGCGCGCATGGTAGAGTTGGCGTCGGGGTAAAATTCCTTTTCGGGCATCATTTCGCGAAGCCCCGCCTGGAAGAGTCTGTTTCCGCGCGCCATTTTATCGATTGCCTCGGCATTCTGCTCAGATCCACCGCGGTAAATTTCGAATAGGTCGTTGGCCACTGCGAGCATCGGGTCATTCTCAAGCGTTTTCTCCTTTGGTTTATCGAGGAACGACTTCATTCTTTCCATATCGGTAAAAATGCTTTTGCTGTAGGTCTTATCGGCAAACTTCATCCATTTTCCCGCGTACTTGCTACCGTTCTCCTTCAAGTACTGGGGTTGCTGATCTTCGGATACATTTTGATAGTACATATCCTGCGTTACGGCAAAAAGCTTTTTATCTGTCGAAATATTGACTTCTTCGAAGAATTCTTTCGCTCCGGCAATCAAACTTTCTTTTAGCTCATCCTTTTTCTCCCGGTCTTCAGCTTCCATATAGGCTTGTAGCTGCCGGTTGGTGCGGTATGCAAATAGAATAGCATCGGCGCCGAGAATTCCGGCCTCTACCACATAGGTGCTGCTCAAAATGGTGTTGTCGGTTTGTTGGTAGGCCTCTTCAATAAGTTTTAAAGCATTACCGTATTTTTCTTTTCTCTTCGGATCGGCATTTGCCCATTTATTAAAATCAGCTTCCAACTGGGCTTTTTTGCCTTTTACATCCAGCGCCTTTAGCTGCTCCGTTTGGCCGATAAAGTACTTCCAGTAATTTGCGATGGACGCGTACTTCGAAGCGTATTTAAGCCGAACCGCATCGCTTTCTTTCATATCGGCCTTCAGCGCTTTGAGCTTTGCGTCGCGAATTTCTACTACGGCTGGATTTTTTTTGGTGATGGCCTGCTCTATTCCAAAGGAAGTGAGGTATCGGTCGGTGCTTCCGGGATAACCGAAAGTCATTGTAAAGTCGCCTTCTTCAACACCATCCAGAGAAATGGGTAGGGAGTGTTTAGGCTTAAGCGGGATATTGTCTTCGCTATATTCTGCGGGCATCCCGTCTGGGCCCGAATAAACCCGAAACAGCGAAAAGTCGCCGGTATGTCTTGGCCACATCCAGTTGTCGGTGTCACCACCAAATTTACCTACCGATGAAGGTGGCGCTCCTACGAGGCGCACATCGGGAAAAGATTCGTAAACAAAAAGGTAAAATTCGTTTCCGGCGTAAAAGCTTTTTACCTGCGCCTTGTAATGGGTTCCCTCTTCGGCTTTTTCGGCGAGCGATTTACTGATCTCAGAAATTGCCGCATCCCTTTCCGATTCGGATTCTATTCCTTCAATAGCGGAGAGCACATCGGCAGTTACATCTTCCATCCTAACCAAAAAGGAAACGTAGAGCCCGGGATTGGGTTTTTCTTCATCGTAACTCATGGCCCAAAAACCATCGGTGAGGTAATCGTTTTCCACGGTGCTGTTTTCGCGGATTGCGTCGTAGCCACAGTGGTGGTTGGTGAGCATAAGCCCGTTGTCCGAAATAATTTCGCCGGTGCAAAAACCGCCACCCATTGAAACGATGGCATCTTTTAAGCTCGAATTATTTACGCTGTAAATTTCTTCGGGAGTGAGCTGAAGGCCCATTTCCTGAAGGTTGCGCTGCTGTAGGCGCTTTATCAACATGGGGAGCCACATCCCTTCGTCGGCTTTGGCGGGCACGGTGGCTATGAACGCCAGAATGATGAGTGTAATTATTGATCTTTTCATTTTGTAAGTGGTGTTTATTTGGAATTTTCTTTTCTAAATGTGTATGTGAATTCGGTGATTGTAATTTGAGCTGATTTTTCTTCGCGGGTTAATTCTGCCCTAAGAAACATATTTTCGGATTTATAAACGAATTCGCGGTGTTTGATCAGTTCCTTTTCGCGGTAGATGTCTTCAGACTGCAGGTTTCCAACCTCGTCATACGTAAAGCTTTTCTGGGTATTTATTCCGTTGTCCGAAACAATCAGCGAATCTAACCAACCCCTTTCGTTGTAGCGGTATTGCTCTTCGAGTGTAGAACTACTCATCACAAATGTTTTCAGGTATTTTACCATATATCCGTGCTCGTCGTAATACCGTATCTCTTTTTGATAGGGTCTTCCGGAGTTATTGTAAAGGGTAGAGTGCATTTGATTTCCATAAGCTTTGTGCTCGTAGCGCTCCGATGTAATTTCCGAAACCAAATCGGGATTTACTGAAGCCGTTAAGGATCGGTAACGCTCCGAACGGCCGTATTTTATCTGCGTCGGCTTTCCATCGTCGTAAACGTAGCAATAGCTAAACATTCCAGCCGCATCGTTTTTCACTTCACAGGCTAATCTGCCACCGGCGTAGGTGTAGTGATTTATCAGGGTGTCTCTGAGTTTGTGATTGATCTGCGAAATCATCTTTATCCGTCCATCGGGGTAAAACTCGTAGATGCTCGACTTAAATGTATGCCTGATCCGATCGCCATCTTTTTTATTGTCGATGTCGCATCTTATCTTTTCAATCTTGTTCAGTTTGATAAACTCCGGGTTAAATTTTTGGTGGAAATTAAAATCTTTTCCCTCTGGTGGATTTAAAATTTGAGCGTGTGACGCGATGGAGCAAAAGACAAAAACTACACCTACCGCGGCTTTAAAGCCCGGCCATTTCCCGCTTAATTTTTTCAATCTCTTCTTGAGCTTCATCAATGTTTGAAGTGGGCTTTGAGCAAGCCCTGTTTTGGCAAATAAAGATTCTCGTTTCGCCCTGGATAAATCGGTTTGCAAATATATTTAAATCTGAAGGTTCTGTGGCAACGGCAAAAATGGTGTCTGCCGGAGCTGTTTTAAAAAGTTTCTCGTAAGCATTACGGGCATCCGGTCCGGTTACCACAATTTCGGGAGAACCGGCGGCAACCGTAAGTTGCAAATTGGCCCAGTTTGCATAGCCTTCTGTATACTCGGCGATTCCTTTTTGAACAGCGTTGAGCAATCGCAGCGCCATTTTATCAAAGTGGGTCAAACCGAAATACACCGACAGCTTTTGCAAATTCTGCGCCATAACCGAATTCGAAGCGGGGATTACATTATCTGATAATTCTGCCGGCCTGGAAATCAAATCTTTTTGTTCTGAACCGGTAAAAAAGAAAAAGCCTTTTGCATCGTCGTAAAACCGATCTATCGCCGACATGGCCAGTGCCTTTGCATGGTGTAAAAAGGATTCGTCAAACCGTGCTGCATACCCTTGTATAAAAGCTTCGATGCAGAAAGCGTAATCTTCCAAAAAACCGATTTCACTGCGTTTTCCATCTTTCCAGGTGTGGCTTAATGCACCTGTTTCTACCGTGTAAAGCCGCGATGTGATAAAATCGAGAATGCGTTTTCCATCTTCAAAATAAGCGTCTTTTCCGGTAGCGCGGAAGGCCTTGAAATAGCCTGTTGCCAAAAGTGCATTCCAGGAGCAAATGATTTTATCGTCGGTTTCGGGCCTTACACGCTCACTTCTTCTTTGGAGCAATTCACTGTTTAATGCATCGAGGTTTTCTCGCTCTTTCTGCGATTCGATCTTTTTCTTCCGCACGGGTATAAGCCTTCCTTCCCATTGCGCTCGTTGATCGGTGAAATAAAAATCGGAGTAATTATCGGGGATCTCGTTTTCGGACCAAGTATAAAACTTTCCCTCTACTCCTTCGCTATCGGCGTCTATTGCGCTGTAGTATCCACCGGATTCGTGTTTCATTTCGCGCTTCAGCCAGGTGTCAATGCCATCTGCAATGTCCGCGTATTCG
>JAIVHP010000017.1 GCA_020201045.1 Flavobacteriales bacterium | reverse complement strand
CTTCTTCTGTGTTTGTTTACTACTGCTGTATTTTCACAAGAAGAAGACTCCAACGACAGCAATTCGCTAGACGATCAATTCAACGAACTCAAGAAATCAAGCAACAACTACCAGGATTATAAGGTGGTAAAAAAAGTATCGCTCGATGAGTTTTGGACTTCGGTGGCCGACACCCTGAAGAAAAACAACAACGAGATAAACAGCCTGAATGAAGAAGTAAAATCGCTGAAAGCTGAAGTCTCTTCGCTTCAGAGTCAGGTTGCAGAGCGCGACGAAAGCATGGCCGAGCAAAAGTCGCTCATCGACAATATGGAATTTCTGGGCATCCCTATCTCAAAGGGTTCTTACAAGACGTTTACCTGGATCATTATTTTCGCCCTGCTCATTATAGCTTTGATTCTCTATTTCCGCTTTAACAAAGCCAATAAAGTAACCGTTGCAACGCGAAAAGAATTTGAGTCTCTGCAAAATGAATTTGATGCCCATCGTCAGAAATCGCGGGAAAACGAGACGAAACTCAAACGCGAACTACAAACAGAGCTAAACCGGGTAGAAGAGCTTAAGATGAAGCTCGGCGATTCCTAAATATTAGGCTTTAAGTCTTCAATAATAGATTTGAGAAGCCGCTTATTGTCGTTGATCTGTTCTTCGAGCATGATCATTGTTTCGGTGCCCTTCACCCCTGGTAAATCCTGAATTCTGAACAACACATCTTTTGCGTGAATGGTGTCTTTGCACCTGAGTTTGCAAAAAATATTGTAGGTCCCGGCAGCTAAATCGGCAACCGTAATTTCCGGAACGGCATTGAGCGACTGGATAACCTTCATTGCACTGTGCCCGGTTTGCACGAATATCCCAACGTACACCGTAAGGGTGTAGCCAAATTTACGGTAGTTGATTGATAGCGAATATCCGCTAATCACACCCGATCGCTCGAGTTTTTTCACCCGTTGATGAACCGTACCCGTAGATACGAGTAATTCCTTTGCCACTTCTGTGAATGGCTTTCGGGCATTGTCTATGAGCTTAAATATAATTTCAGAATCAACCTGATCTATTTTTACCGGCATAAGAATATATGTGTAATATTTATATCTACATCTAATAAAAGCTACAAATATTTCATTTTATTTTGATATTCGCTAAATATAATTGCTTCAAGACGCTTCGCATTCTATTTTTATTCTAAATATTTAGCGCCATGACATTAATAGACATCAAAAACAACGAAAAAAGTGTAGTAGAGCTTTACCTCAGTAAAGATAAGACACACATCAAAGAAATTAAGTGTTTAACGAACAATCGCTGCAAGGAATATCAGTACCCTGTAATTGATTTTCTTCAAAACAGCGAAGTTTCAAGGACACTAAAAAACAAAATTGCCATCGCAATGGCAAATTAGTCCGATTGGATCGTTCCGGCAATCCGACTAATTTTCAATTACCATAACGGGATAAGCAAAAGAAAGGGCACAATCGAAAGGTTGTGCTTTTTTGTTGTTATTGGACAAGTGGAAAAAACCCCTCGATAAAAAAAGGCCATCTCCTTTTCGAAAATGGCCTTTCGTTTTGAACTACTTTTGAATTCTGCTATTCTTCAGCGTCGCTGTTTTCAGAAGCTTCGCCATCAATTCCGTCGGCGTTTCCAGTTTCGCCATCGATATCTACATCTTCGGCCAGTGCTTCTTCCGAGATTTCAACTTTTGCGACAGCGGCAATTTCATCGCCATTTCTAAGATTGATCAACCTCACACCCTGAGTGGCTCTTCCCATAACGCGAAGCTCTTCAACGCTCATTCGTATGGTAATACCACTCTTATTGATAATCATCAAATCGTCGGCGTCAGTTACCAATTTAATCGCAATCAGATACCCGGTTTTCTCGGTAATATTTAGTGTTTTAACACCCTTTCCTCCGCGATTGGTAATTCTGTAATCGTCTACCAGACTTCGCTTGCCGTACCCTTTTTCAGAAACTACCATTACGTTGGCGTCGTGATCGGTAATGCAAACCATCCCAATTACTTCATCTTCCTTGCCTTCGAGTGTAACTCCTTTCACACCTTGTGAAGTTCTACCCACAGCGCGTACATTCTCTTCGTTAAAGCGAATGGCCTTTCCACTTTTCTTAGCCAGGATGATCTCCGAAGTTCCTGTGGTAAGTTTTGCCTCTAGCAATTGATCGCCTTCTTTGATAGTAATGGCATTAATACCATTTGATCTTGGACGCGAGTATGCTTCGAGTGATGTCTTTTTTACAACACCATTCTTCGTAGCCATAATAACATTGTGGCTCTTGGTGTACTCTTCATCTTTAAGATCCTGCACTTTTACATAAGCCATGATCTTATCGTCCTGCTCAATGTTAATCAGGTTTTGAATCGCTCTTCCCTTTGATGTTTTAGATCCCTCGGGAATCTCAAAGATTCTCATCCAGAAGCACTTCCCTTTTTCGGTGAAGATCAAAAGGTAGTTGTGATTTGTAGCTACAAAAAGATGCTCGAGAAAATCTTCGTCTCGCGTGGTACTTCCTTTGGAACCCACCCCTCCCCGGCTTTGCGTTTTGTATTCTATTAGCGCTGTGCGCTTCACATATCCAAGGTGAGAAATGGTAATCACCACATCTTCATCGGGAATCAAATCTTCAATACTCATTTCGCTGGCAGAGTATTCTATAATCGATCGTCGCTCGTCGCCATATTTTTCGCGTATTTCGAGAAGTTCGTCTTTTATAATTCCCATCCGCATTTCCTCCGAGTCGAGTATGCTCTTGAGGTGTTCTATAAGTTTCATCAACTCGTTGTGCTCTTCGCGCACCTTGTCTCTTTCGAGTCCGGTGAGCTTTTGAAGACGCATATCCAGAATAGCGCGGGCCTGTATTTCCGAAAGCTCGAACGTACTCATCAGTCCGTTTCGCGCTTCTTCGGGAGTGCTGCTCGCTCTGATCAGGGCGATCACTTCGTCGAGGTTATCCAGCGCGATCAGCAATCCTTCCAGCACGTGAGCTCTTTCTTCGGCTTTGCGCAGCTCGTACTTCGTACGTCTCACCACAACATCGTGGCGGTGCTCTACGAAAAGCGAAATCATATCCTTGAGATTGAGCATCTCCGGACGCCCTTTTACCAGGGCAATATTATTTACTGAAAAGGAATTTTGAAGCGCCGTGTACTTATAGAGTTTGTTTAGAACCACGTTTGGAATTGCATCTCGCTTTAATTCATAAACGATTCGCATTCCATTTCTATCAGACTCGTCTCTGAGGTCGCTAATTCCATCAATTTTTTTGTCGTTAACCAGGTCGGCAGTCTTTTTAATCATGTCGGCCTTATTTACCTGATAAGGTATTTCGGTTACGACAATAGCTTCGCGGTCTTTTCGAATTTCTTCTATATTGCTTTTTGCCCGAAGCACAACGCGTCCGCGTCCGGTTTCGTAAGCGAGCTTTACGCCTTCGTAGCCGTATATGGTAGCCCCGGTCGGAAAGTCAGGTGCTTTCACGTGTTCCATTAAGCCCGCAATATCGATATCGCGGTTTTCGATGTAGGCGATGGTGCCGTCAATGACTTCCGTAAGGTTGTGGGGGGGCATGTTCGTCGCCATACCTACCGCTATTCCGCTGGCTCCATTTACCAGTAAGTTTGGAATTCTCGTGGGCAGAACGGTTGGCTCTTGCAGAGAATCGTCAAAGTTATTGGCAAAATCAACCGTCTCTTTATCGAGGTCAGAGAGCATCTCTTCAGCAATTTTGCGAAGGCGGGCCTCGGTATACCTCATGGCCGCAGGGCTATCGCCATCTACCGAACCAAAGTTACCCTGCCCATCTACGAGTGGGTAGCGCAGCGACCAGTGCTGCGCCATACGCACCATCGTATCGTACACGGACGAATCGCCGTGCGGGTGATACTTACCCAATACTTCCCCGACTATTCTCGCGGATTTCTTGTAAGATCTGTTTGATAAAACACCGAGGTCGAGCATTCCGTAAAGAACACGTCTGTGAACCGGCTTCAATCCGTCCCGAACATCTGGCAATGCCCTTGACACGATAACCGACATCGAATAATCGATGTAGGCCGACCGCATTTCATCTTCAATATTAATAGGAACTATATTTTCTCCTTCTGCCATTTTGTAAGTAAATTAGAAAAATGTACGGTTTTTGTACTGTTGTGATTGAAAGTTCGAAAATAGGCAATTGATGAACCTAAACACCTGTAAAACGTTGTGTAATTTTCAACAAAAATCTGTGAAAGAAAAGCGTATTTGCGACAGTCTGACAGAATAGGCCAGACTATATTTGATTATAGCTAGATAAAACGTAATTTGGATTATATTTATTCGATTACGGAGCACAAAAATAAAAGAAAGGAAGGAATAAATGGAAGCTAAATTTTCGCCCCGAGTAAAGGATGTAATCAGTTACAGCCGAGAAGAAGCGCTGCGGCTGGGGCACGACTATATAGGCGTTGAGCACTTACTCCTCGGAATTATCAGAGAAGGAGAAGGCACAGCCATACAAATTATGAAGAGTTTAGGTGTAAGCCTTAAGGAGCTGAGAAGAGTGATAGAATCTTCTGCGAGATCATCGACCGGTAAATCCGGAAATCTCGGGAATATTCCGCTCGTAAAGCAAGCCGAAAAGGTTTTAAAAATCACTTACCTCGAAGCAAAATTGTTTAAAAGTCCTACTATTGGGACAGAACACTTACTCTTAAGCATCTTGAAAGACGAAGATAATGTTGCAACTCGCGGGTTGCTCAAGTTTAATATCGACTACGAAACCGTGCGCGAAGAACTCGACACGCTGCGGGCAAATAACGACATTCAGGGAGTAGACGCTCCCCGATCTGAATTCCCCAGCGCTTCGGAAGACGACGATGACGATATGGGAAGTGGATTCAGCGGTGGAACAGGCGGCGGAAGCAGAAAAGCTTCGGACTCGAAGTCTAAAACCCCCGTGCTCGACAATTTTGGCCGCGACCTCACGAGTATGGCCGAAGACGATAAGTTGGATCCCATTGTGGGCCGCGAAAAAGAAATTGAACGGGTTTCGCAAATTCTATCGCGAAGAAAGAAAAACAACCCCGTTTTAATAGGTGAACCCGGTGTGGGTAAGTCGGCTATTGCCGAAGGACTCGCGCTCCGCATTGTTCAGCGCAAGGTTTCACGGGTTCTTTTCGACAAGCGAATTGTATCGCTCGACGTTGCATCGCTGGTTGCGGGAACAAAATACCGCGGGCAATTCGAAGAGCGAATGAAAGCGGTGATGAACGAATTGGAGAAATCGCCTAATGTGATTCTCTTCATAGATGAGATCCACACCATTGTGGGAGCAGGCGGAGCAAGTGGTTCCCTCGATGCTTCGAATATGTTTAAACCCGCTCTTGCACGTGGAGAAATACAATGCATCGGTGCTACAACACTCGATGAGTACCGCCAGTACATTGAAAAAGATGGTGCGCTTGAGCGAAGGTTCCAAAAAGTAATGGTAGAACCTACAACCGTAGATGAAACCGTTCAAATACTGCACAACATTAAAGAGAAATACGAAGAGCACCACAGCGTAGATTACAAAGAAGACGCCATTGAAGCTTGTGTAAATCTCACCAACCGATATATTTCAGACCGCCACCTGCCCGACAAAGCGATAGATGCGCTTGACGAAGTTGGCTCCAGGGTACACATCACCAATATTAATGTGCCGGCCGAAATAATCGATGCGGAAAAGAAAATAGAAGAGATCAAGGAAGAGAAAAACCTCGTGGTTCGCAGCCAGAAATACGAAGAAGCGGCTAAACTGCGCGATAAGGAGCGCAACTTGCTAGAAGAGCTCGAAAGAGCCAAGGCGAAGTGGGAAGAAGAATCTAAAAACCACCGCGTAACCGTTACGGTAGACGATGTGGAAGAAGTGGTTGCGATGATGACCGGAATCCCCGTTCAACGAATTGCCGAAAAAGAAAGTGGAAGGCTGTCTAGAATGAATGAAGACATGCAAGGCCGCGTGGTAGGTCAGGAAAGCGCCATTAAAAAAGTGGTTAAAGCCATTCAGCGAAACCGCGCCGGACTCAAGGATCCGAATAAACCGATTGGCTCGTTTATATTCCTCGGTCCTACCGGTGTGGGAAAAACCCAATTGGCAAAAGAACTGGCCAAACTCATGTTCCAAACCGAAGATTCACTCATCAGAATAGACATGAGCGAATACATGGAGAAATTTGCCGTGAGCAGATTAATTGGAGCACCTCCCGGCTACATTGGATACGAAGAAGGTGGTCAACTCACAGAGAAAGTAAGACGCCACCCATACTCGATTATCCTGCTGGACGAAATTGAAAAGGCACACCCCGATGTTTTCAATCTACTGCTTCAGGCTTTAGACGATGGTCAACTAACCGATAGTCTTGGTCGGAGAATTGACTTTAGAAACACCATTATCATCATGACTTCAAATATCGGTGCCCGACAGCTATCCGACTTTGGAACCGGAGTAGGTTTTGGAACCAAGGCTCGAATAGAGAACGAAGGTGCAGCCCAGCAATCGATTATTCAAAACGCATTGAAGAAGACCTTTGCACCTGAGTTTTTAAACAGGGTTGACGATATCGTGATTTTCAATTCACTGAAAAGAGAAGACATACACAAGATTATCGATATCGAACTCGAAAAATTGTACCAGCGAATTATTGCACTTGGATATAAAATCAAGCTTTCCGATGCGGCAAAAGATTACATCGCCGAGAAGGGCTTTGACGATAAATTTGGCGCACGCCCACTAAACCGCGCAATTCAGAAATATGTCGAAGACCCGCTAGCCGAAGAGATCATCAATGCAAATCTCTCCGAAGGCGATACCATCAGTATTGGCCATAAAAAAGAGTCGGAAGAGATGACAATTAAGATTACGAAGGCAAAGAAATCTTCGAAAGAAGAAAATAAATCGGATGACGATTAGGGAATACTCCCACAATAATGTGGAAAGGCGCTTCGATTGTTTTCGGAGCGCCTTTTTTTAATTTTCAATTTCTATTCTGCGGGTTGTTACCTGATTCGAAAAAGTGATTTTCAGCTCGTAAGTACCCGATTTTGCCTTAGATGTGTCGATTTGTTTTTGGTGTTTGCCCGACTTGAACTCTTCGTCAAAACAAGCCACCACCACGTCGCCGTTAAGAGCGCGTATTTGAGCACTCACCCGCGTAGAATTAGGAAGCTCGAATACCAGGACTTCCCGACCAGACAAAATAGGTTTCGAGAAAGGATGCAAATAGGGATAGTTGCCAGTTAAGTCTTTTCGGCGAAGGAATTTCAACAGCCAGCGGTAAAAGACAAATACAAAAAGTACAATTGCCGATATAAGCAAGTAACGCTCCAGTGACTCCATTAAAGTGCCATTAATCCTTCAATCTTCGCCGCTTCGCGATAGCAATCCAAAACTTTTTCGGAATTTGTCATCACTTCTTTGGCAGTGATACTCGTATAATTTCCTTTTTTTGACTGACTCATTTTGAGCTCTGCCGTATTGGAATTAAAAAGCGCTTCAACTTTGGCAATTTTTTCGTTGTCGGATGGAACGATAAATTTAAACATGTAAACAGATGGCCACTTGTGGTGGGCATCGAGCGCTTCTTTTATTCTTTTCAAATCAGCTTCATTCATAGCCCACAAATGTAGGGAATTCGATGGTGTATCCGGGTTGAGATTTTCAACTTTCAAGCTTGCTGTCAATAGCAATACAAAAAGATAACGCGAAGGTGTGATTATTGCCAAAGTTTGAAAATTATTGGCGATTACTCTTTTTTAGCCCTACCCCTATCAAAATTGAATTTAACTTTATCCACAACAATTATTGATGCCGCGTCATTACATATAGAGCAGTAATCAGACCATGAAAAATATGTTACCAGTTGCGATTTTTATTATCGTTCTCATCGCCATCGATCTCTACGCTTTTAAATCGCTGAAGCTCGTAACGAGCGGATGGCAAAGCCCCTTACTTAAAAATTCTGATACCAAAGCTCGTGGTATCGCTTTTCCACCTTTTCGACGATATCATTCATTTATTGAGAATCATTTCCGGGTATTTTGTCCAGACCAAAAATCCAGACGAAAGCGTTTCGCCAAATGGCATTTCGCGATGGCAGTTTCTAACGCGCACAGGCTGGGTTTTGGCTGCCATCCCATTTCTGAGCATCCTTTATGGCGTGGTTTCTGGGCGATTTAATTTTAGAATACTGAAGAATACGCTCTCGTTCCCCAATTTACCCCCAAGTGCAGACGGACTGCGAATTGTGCAAATTTCAGACATCCACATCGGGAGTTTTTTCAAAGATTTTAACTCTGTAAAGCCCGGCTTAGAAAAGATTAATGAGTTAAAACCCGATCTCATTCTATTTACCGGCGATATGGTTAATAACTACGCCGAAGAGCTCGATGGTTGGATACCCTATCTATCTGAGCTTAAAGCGAAATACGGAAAGTATTCCATTTTGGGAAACCACGACTACGGCGACTATGTGAATTGGTCGAGTGAAAAAGCAAAAGCCGAAAATCTGGACCAGCTCAAAGCCATGCATAGCGAAATGGGATTTAGGTTGATGCTAAACGAGAAGATTGAATTGGAAACTGCACCCGGCGAAAGTTTTGAATTACTTGGCGTAGAGAACTGGGGTTTGGGCGGCTTCAGCAAATACGGAGATCTCAGTAAAGCCTTGGAGAACTCGGATAGCGAAAAATTCCAGGTTCTCATGTCGCACGATCCTTCGCATTGGGATGCACAGGTAATGGATAAAACGAAAATAGAGCTAACCCTTGCCGGCCATACCCATGGAATGCAGTTTGGAATAGAAATTCCGGGGTTCGTAAAATGGAGCCCGGCCAAATACCGATACAAACGCTGGGGCGGGCTGTACCGAGAAAAAGACCAGTACATTCACGTAAACAGGGGGTTTGGGTATATTGGCTTCCCCGGACGAATAGGTATGTCGCCAGAAATTACGGTAATTGATTTAAAGAAAGCTTAGAGCGGAAAAACCGAGCTGGTAGATTTAAGGGCATATTTGAAAGACTCCTTATTTATACCCGTCTCAATTCCCTGCTCTTCAAAATAAGCAATCAGGTTTTCGGTGGGCATATTTCCCGTAAGTTCATCGGCAGCCATCGGGCAACCGCCAAACCCTTTTAGCGCACCATCAAATCTCCTGCACCCGGCGTTATAAGCGGCGTCTACCTTTTCTCGCCACGCGTTTGGTGTGGTGTGCAAATGGGCGCCAAACTCTACTTTTGGAAGTGCCGGTATAAGCTCCGAAAAAAGCTGGTGAATGTTCTCGCGCGTAGAAGAGCCAACGGTATCTGACAGGGCAATGATGTCAATTCCCAGTTCGCGGTGCAACCGCTCACTCCATTCAGCGGCAATTTCTGGATCGTAAGGATCTCCGTAAGGGTTTCCAAAAGCCATGGAAATATAGATCACAACCTTTTTGTTGGCATTGCGCGCAATTTCCGCAATCTCTCCTACCCGACTGAGCGACTCTTCGATGGTTGAATTGGCATTGCGCATCTGGAAGGTTTCCGAGATAGAGAAGGGATAGCCGAGATAGTCTATTTCGTCGAATACGCAAGCATCGCGGGCTCCACGCGGATTCGCCACAATTGAAAGCAATTTGGATGATTTTTCGGAGAGCCGGAGTTCCTTGAGAACATCGGCCGTATCTGCCATTTGCGGCACCGCTTTCGGCGAAACAAAAGACCCAAAGTCAATGGTGTCGAATCCAACTTCTAAAAGCTGATTGATATATTCTACCTTGACATTTGTGGGAATATCTGATTTTATTCCCTGCATGGCGTCTCTGGGACATTCAATAATTTTAATCATTCTCGAGAATTTTTTTGTTTATGCGCTTCACCAAGTCCGGGCCTTCGTAAATAAATCCGGTGTAAAGCTGTACAAGCGATGCCCCGGCATTTAACTTCTCAATAGCATCTTCGGGCGTGTGAATCCCCCCCACCCCAATGATAGGAAAACTTCCACCCGAATGATCGTGCAAATATTTAATTACTTCGGTAGAACGCCCTTTAAGTGGTTTTCCGCTAAGGCCTCCATTGCCAATTTTCTCAATGGTTTCGGCATCGGCCTTCAATCCATCACGCGAAATTGTTGTATTGGTTGCTATTATTCCATCTATGCCGGTGCTCGAAACGATATCAATAATATCGTCGAGCTGTGAATTCGATAAATCGGGGGCAATTTTGAGCAAAATGGGTTTGCTCAAGGGTCGGTTGCCTCTGAGCGAAATCAATTTTGAAAGCAATTCGGTAAGGGGTTCTTTGTCTTGAAGTGCCCTTAAATTTGGCGTGTTCGGCGAAGATACATTAACCGCAAAATAATCTACGCTATTGTAAAGTGCGTTGAAGCATTCTATGTAATCGTCAAAGGCATTTTCGTTTGGGGTATTCTTGTTTTTTCCAATATTCCCGCCGATAATTACCGATGCGTATCGTCTCTTTAGGCGTTTCACCAATTTCTCTACCCCGTTATTATTGAACCCCATACGGTTGATGATGGCTTCGTCGGAAATAAGCCTGAAAAGCCTGGGTTGCGGATTTCCCGGCTGCGGTTTTGGGGTAACCGTTCCAACTTCAATAAACCCAAAACCCACATAGGCCAGCTCATTAAAGAGCTTGCCATCCTTGTCGAACCCAGCTGCCAAACCAACCGGATTCTTGAACTTGATACCAAAAACTTCGCGCTCCAACCTTTTGTCGGTCACTTGATAGGATGCGTAAAAAATGCTTCGCACGAAGGGCAATTGAAAAAGAACTTTAATCAAGCCAAATGTGAATTTGTGGGCATTTTCGGCTGTAAGCCTAAACAGTAGTGGCCTGAGTAAAAAACGATACATGAATTTTTTTTACAAAAGTAAGGGTAAAGACATAGCCGACAACAACTCCCTTTGAGATTTGTAGGTTTATACCTTATATTAGATGAAGACAAGCATGCAGATTACTGAGAAAATAGCGCTCCGTAAAGTTGGTGACATTGAATTGCCCTGGGTGTCCATACATCTTTTGGAAAAGAGAATTCTCTACCTTCGATTCAAGCCATTTGAAGATGAAATTGATTTAGAGATGGCCAAAAGGCATTCGAAAGCAATTTCGGAGTTCTTAAATGGAGATGGCGCATATTTTATTGTGAATTTCACTAACACCCACATTGTTTTTTCCAATGAAGCGCGCGAATTTTTTGCAACAGACGCCAACCACACCAAACTACGCTTAAGTCAGGCTATTGTAATTGACACGCTTGCGTATAAAATTGTAGCCAACTTTTACATCCGGTTCAACAAGCCTGTGGGGCCGACGAAAATTTTTGAAGATTTGGAATCGGCTTTTAAATGGACATTTACCAAAATCTTATAGAATTCCTATACAATCATCAACCAAGTCTATTTCATTGGCATTGCTGGCATACAGAGTATAGCTATATTTGCAGGTAGATTATAAACCTAATAAAAACAAATATACATGTCATTTAAGCTACCAGAATTACCATATGCATACGATGCACTCGAACCACACATCGATGCGAAAACCATGGAAATACACCACAGTAAGCACCACGCTGGCTACACATCAAAACTTAATGCGGCGATAGAAGGGACTGAAAACGAGAACAGCGATATTCACGCCTTGTTGTCTAAAGCAGATTCTTTGGGAGCTGGTGTGAGAAACAACGGCGGTGGAAATCCAAGCGGCGAATTGGCAGATGCCATCGATAGCGATCTCGGCGGATTTGACAAGTTCAAAGAAGATTTTGAGAAAGCTGCTGCAACTCGCTTCGGTTCAGGATGGGCCTGGTTGATTGTAGGCAACGACGGAAAACTTCACGTTACCAGCACCCCAAATCAGGACAATCCTTTGATGCCCGTTGCAGATGTGAAGGGAACACCAGTTTTGGGCCTTGATGTTTGGGAGCACGCGTATTACCTGAAATATCAAAACAAACGTCCCGATTACATTTCCGCATTTTGGAATGTTGTAAACTGGAATAAAGTTTTGGAAAATTACAAAGCTGCCAAGTAATTTCCGACAGAAAATAAACCTAAAGGCTTCCTGAATTATTAGGAAGCCTTTTTTTAATTTGCAGCACCCGATATGAATAAAATCAACATAAAGAATAAGAAGGCAAATTTCGAATACGAGCTTATCGATAAGTTTGAAGCCGGAATGAAGCTCACAGGTGCTGAAATTAAATCGATACGCGCGGGAAAAGCCAGTATCAATGAAGCTTACTGTTTGGTAAAAAACTCGGAAGTATGGATAAGAAGCATGCACGTTTCGCCCTACGATCCGGCTAGCTACAACAACGAATCTCCTACCCGCGACCGCAAGCTTCTTCTAAATAAGAAGGAAATAGAAAAACTGGAGAAGGAGTTAAAGAACAAAGGGTTAACCATTATTCCGCTTAAGGTTTTTATCTCGGATTCGGGGTTTGCAAAAATTAATATTGCGCTGGCTCGCGGTAAAAAGATGCACGACAAACGGCAGGATTTAAAGGAGAAAGACGACAAACGGGCAATGGATCGGGCGATGAAAATCTAATCCAGCGTTTTTTTGAGTCGGCCGTATTCCAAAAATGCAAGATCACTGTAGTTCTCTTTCTCTAGTTCGCCTAGTAGCTCTCCGATGTCTACATTGATAGAGAGTTTGACGTCGCCAGTTGGTATTTGACCATTCACAGATTCATAGCACTTCACAAATCCTTTGGCATATACTGAAAATATCCCCATCCAGGAATCGAAAATCGAAATTGCTTCTCGTGCAGATAAGGTGCGCGAGAGTATTAATTTTAATTTCGACTCGGCAATTTGATATTCCCGAACAACTTCCAACACACTCGATGGCGAAGATGCGACTTCTACTTTTGGATTGGCGTCGCTATCTGAAGTTGATAGCTCTAAGGTCTGAGCGGCCTCTTCAATTTTTTGAAGCTTCGTTATGCGCGCCCTGGCAAGTATGGGGTGGAAAGGTCTTCGCATAAAAAAAGAAGCTTGTTCGAAAACAGCTTCTTCGTAAAATTCTTCTAACTCATCATTTGTAGATCCAGACTGCTCTGCGCCCAGAATAAGGATTGCACGAACTCTATCCATTTTTACTGCTTCACAAATCGCTTCGAAATGCGCTGCCCATCAAAAGTGAATTCTACAATGTAAATTCCGGTGTTTAAATCAGATAAATCGATGTTATCGGATGGTTTTACCGAATTGAAATGGTAATTGGCCACTTCTACACCTACCACGCTTATAATGCGCACCGTTAAGCTACCTTTTGGTTTGGGAAGTGAGAAATTCAATTCATTGCTGGCTGGAACTGGATAAACCTTTACTTTTTCTTTGGGGGTTCGCAGGTTCGTACTCAAATCTGTTTGATATTGAAATTCGGCAAAGAAGACATCTGAAAAGCCCGCAGAACTTATTGGGGTAGCCGATGGGTTTAGCGCCAAATTATTGGTGAAATCACCTGCCAGAACAGCGTTTCCATCCATTTTATAATCCGCTTTTGAAGGAAACTCATCTCCATCTCCACCGTAGGTTTCGGCAGCTACAAAATCGCCGCTAAGCTGATTGTACTGCGCAAAGAAAAGGTCTCGGCCACCTTGTGAGGTCACCTGAGTGGAAAAATCTCCCGGCACAAAAATGGCAGTATTATCGAAGGCACCAACCAGGAACACGCCTACACCAGCCTGTAGAATTCCTGTACCGAAATCTTCTGTTCCCGAACTCTCCACAGTTCTAACCCATTGTAAATTGCCATTCAAATCGTTGTATTTTGCAATAAACGGATCGGCAAAGAGTGGATTTACGGATGTTTCTTCTTCCGGGTCTGGATTGAAATCGCTTGTCCCCTGCACCCTTCCAGCCACAAAAAGCGCCTGGTCATTGTCGAATTGAATATCTGCGATGGCATTGAATACCTCCGCAGCGCCGTAGTTGTAATCCCACAAAAGTTCGCCGGTAAAATCGTGAACCGAAATAAACATCTCCCTTTCGGGTAAACCGGAAAGTGCACCATTTACGGTAGCTCCTATGGCAATTCGACCCAGGTCGGATACCGCAATTTCCGAAATTACATCGTTTCCTGATGTCGAAACATCATAAGCAAAATTGAATTCTCCATCTGCGGCTAAAGCCAGAAGCGCGGCATCGGTGCCGCCTTGATTAACCAAAATATTCTCATTTTCACCTAAATCTACATCGATATCGGCGTTGTATCGCAAACCCATGAATATTTCTCCATCGTTAGTGAGCGCCACGCTTGTGCCGGTTTCAGAAGACAGCGTTCCGTAACGCTGCACCCATAAAAGCTGTCCATCGGAATTGTACTTGGCGAGAAAAGCGTCCAGTCCACCCGCGCTCTCGAGTGTTTCCACATCTCCCAGCGGGTTAAAGTTTACGGTATTGGAAAAACCACCCGTTATAAAAATATCGCCATTGTCGTTTACAGCCATGGCGTTGGCGTTCATCCCATCGTTCAGTGCAATTCTACCGAGATTAAAAGCCCACACCAAATCTCCAGACGTGCTGTACTTCGCTAAGAAAATATCCGGGTTGCCCAATGGATCCAGGGTTTCTCCATCTCCAGAAGGGTCAAAATCCAAATCGTCGCGAAAAGTGCCGTACAGCACAATGTCTCCGTCGGGGTGATACTTCACATCTGTGGCCCTATCGGCTAGTGAGCTTCCGTATCCAAACTGAGATAACAGTTCAGAGCTTTGAGCCTGAAGCAAAGAGACCATGGAAAAAGCGACTGTAAAGAGTAAATATTTTTTCATTGAGAAGGGGTTATGCAATTTCGTTATTCAATTAAATAATGTTTACGCTAAAAAGCGTCAAAGGTTTATTCTTGCTCACCTTCGGTGGCAAATTTAGTACCAATCTCGACACTAAACTACAACACGGGTTTATTTCCCGGGAAATTACGCAGTATTTCACTATCGTTCATTTCCTTCGAAAGTCCTTCTATCGTTGCGAGTGGTACGTTGTACATATCCATCACCAACAAACCATCCAGTGCATCGTTAAAATGCGGATCTACATTAAAAGCTACGATTTTTGCATTCTGACCGAGGTATTTTTTCAACAGGGCTGGAAGCCGGAAATTACCCATTTCTATTTCGTCAATCATTTTATCAAGACGCTTTAAGTCCTCCTTAGCAATTTTGCTCATCGATTCCGGATCTGTGTCTTCCTTTACAATTTTTGGAATGTACTCTTTTCTCGGCTGCACAAGTTCGGCGAGTTGATCGTCGAAGTGGTGCGCCTTAACAAATGAGGTGATCATAAACTTCGAGTAATTCGAAAACTCACCGCTTATGGTAACCGGCCCAATAAGGTATCGGTACGTTGGATTTTTTAAAATAAAATAGAGTATCCCCTTCCAAAGCAAATAAAGCGAGAGCGGTTTGAGCTGGTATTCTTTTACCACAAAGGATCTGCCCAGCTCGATAGATTCTGAAAGAATATTTACAAACCCCGACTTGAGCTTAAATAAAGAGTTTATGTAAAAGCCCCTTTTGCCATATCTTTCAATGATCTCCTTCCCCATTCCCAACCTGTAGGCTCCCACTATTTTTGCATTTTCTGAATCCCAAATGAAGAGATGGCGGTAGTATAAATCGTATTCATCGAGGTCGATATTTTTGCCAGTTCCTTCCCCCACTTCCCGAAATGTGATCTCCCTGAGCCGGCCAATTTCGTAAAGCACATTTGGAATATCTTCTGAATTCGCCCAGAAAACCTGATATTCTTTGGTCTGGTAAAGAAGGGCATTCGTTCCATTCAAATTATCGATCTCCCGTTGAATTGCGGCTTTATCGGTTTCAATCCCAATATCCTGCGACTTTTTCTTGAAAAGTTTAGGCCTGAAGAAGGGTTTGATGGTTATGGGCTTTCCCAGAAGATAAGTTCTGGTGCGGAGATACCTACCGTATTCGTAAATATTCTCAAACTCCGATTGTTCGTCGTAACCAATTGGAGAACCGACCCTTAATTTTATATTTCGGTCTTTGCCACTAAAGAACTGCGAAGGCGTTTTACTGAGTTTGAGCTTGGGATTAACCAGGCCGAGCAGGTGAAATAAGGCGGCATTACTGCCTGAAAAACAGACGGGCAGAACAGGCAATTCGAGCGATTTTATAAAACGCAATACGGAAGGTTGCCACTCTTTATCTCTAATGGTGTTTGTCTTCAAATCGTAATAGCTCACCCTTCCAGCGGGAAAAACGCAGAGAAGCCCGCCACTTTCAACGTGTTTACGCGCCTGCCGAATACCTTTAAACCGTTCTTCGAGGCGCTTGGCCGTTTCGAAGGGATTTATCGATATAAAATAGTCGTCCAATACTTCGGCAGACGGAAGTAAAAAATTGGCCATCACCTTGATATCTGGCCTAACTGCGCTTAACAGTTTAACCAGAAGCAAGCCATCTATTCCACCGAGTGGATGATTTGCAACAACGACGGCCCCACCCTTTTTGGGAATCCGTTTTAAATCCTTCTCATTCAGTTCTGCGGTTATTTCCAACTCGCGTAGAATATTATCAATAAACTCATGGGGCGATGCATCGCTATGGCGACTGTAAACATCGTTTAGGCGGTTCATTTTAAGAACTCCCATCATAAGCTTAGAAAGACCCGCTAAACTCAACCAATCTGCTCGCGTTCCACTGCTGTGCTTTTGCTTGCTTAAATCATCCATACCTTTAACTTAATCTTGCCGAAAGGTGAAATTATCACAAGTAAAAACTATACCAACACCTGAAACGTTTATTTACTAAGAAATAACATTATGAAAATTCAAATTATCTTATCATTTCTACTGGTTTCGGCTCTTGCAGCGTGCGCACAGACTAATGAGTCGGCCGAAAATCAAGGTGATTTTAAAATTCAAAAATCAGAAAAGGAATGGAGAGAAGAGCTTTCGGATCTTGAATACCGCGTTCTTCGCGAAAAGGGAACCGAGCGCGCCTTTACCGGAAAGTACTGGGACAACAAAGAAGATGGTACCTACCTGTGCGCGGCCTGTGAGTTGCCTTTATTTGAATCGGAAACTAAATTTAAGTCGGGAACAGGCTGGCCGAGTTTTTACGACATTGTAAGCAAAGAAAACGTAATGGAGCTCCGGGACGAAAGCCTTGGGATGGTTCGAAGAGAAGTAGTATGCGGCCGCTGTGGCGGGCATCTCGGGCACGTTTTTGAAGATGGCCCAAAGCCAACGGGGCTGCGGTATTGCATCAATTCAGTAAGCTTAGAATTTAGAAAAGAGTAAGTTTTTTTTGGATGTTTTGATACCTGCTTCCGCGAAGAGCTAAAACATCGTATTTAAAAACGGAAAACATCTCTTCGGAATACCAGTTCCGCTCGCGTGTTTTTTTGACGATCTCAGCGTGAGGGGTTCCATCATAAGCAGCCTTCTTCATTGCATCCATACTCTCCCACATGCTGAAAGTGGCCTGCATAAATATGGGGTACTCCCCAATACCAACCTGATAAATCGCTTCTTTTCGGCTTTTCATAAAATTGCCAGCTTCAGAAACATTCCACCAAAATTCAAAAATCTTCGCAGTATTTATCCTTGCCCGGGTAATAACAGCCACCGAATCTTCGGGCGTGGCTTTTCCTTCTATCTCAAAAGGCTGAACCCCGCCCCAGGTGCCGTGCACCATAACAGGTAATAAATGACATTTCAAAAAGTGATCTGCCCGCGAGAAATACCTTTGAAAAACCGGGTTGTTTTTCAAACTCTTTTCGGCGGTGTTCTTTGACTCGAATAGCATAATAAAGGCATACCTCGAAAAATCGGGAATTGCACTAAATCCGTTTCCGGCACCTGTACCCATGGCTTTTAGAAAACGAAGCCCCTTCATTCCTTCCTTAAAAACCTGTTTGCGCCCCATATTCGCAAAGGCGTATTTTTTATCTGCAAAGGGTTTAAAAGTGAACTCCAGGTATAGTAAGTACTGCATAAATTCTTTGTGAGCTTTGGTGAAATAACAAGCCCAATACCGTAAAGTTAGTCATTGGTAAATTTTAATCTTCAACATTTATAGATGGCCGTTAGAACAATTTATCGAAGAATGGTGTTTGTTTTCCATATCCTGTAACTATGATTAGATCTTTCCCGGCGGAAGAGTGGAAATCGGTACCATTTGAAAAAGGAGCGCTCAGACTAAATTACGCCCTTTCTAATTTCGGAAGAGTTGTAAGTTTCTCGAAGGGCTTCGACGAAGACGGAAGACTGCTAAAGGGCGGTAAATTGGGCGGATATCCCACGTTTGTATGTCGACCCTTCGGTAAGTCAAAAACGTTTTACATCCACAAAATGGTGGCTCAGCAATTCATTAAAAATAAAAACCCCGACCGAACCTACGTGATTCACCTGGATTACAACAAGTTGAATAACCACGTGGACAACCTGGCATGGGCGACTAAGAAAGAAATGGAAAGGCATCAGCAAAAGAGTCCATTTGTAATTGAGAGCCGGGAAAAGCGAAAAATCCGCAAGCCTTATAAAGGTCACAAACTCAGCACCACAGATGTGATTAGAATAAAGAAGAAAATCTTTGATCCCAATCGAAAAACACGGTTAAAAATTATTGCCAAACAGTTTGGAATCAGCGAAATGCAGTTATACCGCATTAAGTCGGGCGAAAACTGGGGCCACGTAAAAATAGATTGATCGGGAATGGCTTAAAAGCCCAAATCTACCGTTCGCAAATCCTGGTTAACATCTACTTTCACACCGCGGATCCCCGCACCTTCTCCGGCTTCGATATCTCTCCATTTATCTCCTATCATAACTGATTGTTCCGGGTCTATCCCGTGTCGATGAACGGCTTTCTCGAGCATCCCCGATCCCGGCTTTCTGCAAAGACACTTTCCCACTACATCGTGGTGCGGACAAAAATAAGTTTCGATGTAGTTGATTCCAGCTTCCGCGAAAGCACTACCCATATATGCATCAATCTCATAGAAATCGTTCAGCGAATACTCTCCTTTTGCTATTCCCCCTTGATTGGTGACGACGATGATCGCATATCCTTTCTTACTGTGCTCCTGCAGAAATTCAATAACCCCTGGCAGAATTGTGAACTCATTTAGAGATCTCGTGTAATCGCCGGGATCGTGGTTTATCACCCCATCCCGATCTAAAAATAAAGCCTTCTTAAGTTCCTTGCTCATAGCTGTCAAATGTATGATCGGAATAGAAAACTACAATTTTTTTAATTTCTTTTTTTTCGTTTTGGGTGGGTTGCTTGAATTCGGGGTTTTCGACCTCAGGCTCATCGGGAACAATTCTTTCTTCAGTTTTCTGACTGGGATTCTTTCCGGTAATTAACCAACCCGCATCAACCCGCGGAAATGTTTCGAGCATTTTCTGAATAAAATCTATCGAAGGTTTATTCCTGCCATTCAAGACATGCGAAACACTTGAGCGCTGCACTCCCAACTTTTCGGCAAAGGAAGATGCAGTGTGTTGATTCACCTTAATTACGGTCGCTATGCGGTCCTTGATTTCCACCGAGACAAATGTAAACATATTCGCTGCAATACGCATTTCTAATTCACCACAGTTTTGATCTTACACGTGCCCTTAATCTAAACTACGTTTACAAATAAAGCATGTATATAACTGCTATAGTGTTACTTATAAAATTGCCATACACGCAATTAAAATTGTACACATTTGTAACACTCAAGATGGAATCGCTGGAAGTCAGCAACGCTCAAACGCTTCCCGTCTGTTCACATATGTAACATATTTATTCTCGAACAAGGATTAAATACCCGTGTTATACCTACATGAAAATTCACAATTCGGGTGAGATTTTAGCCCAACATCTCTACCCATATTTTGAGCATAAGAAATACTATCAGGCAGATAATGAACTTCACTTTTACCGAAACACTTCATTCGGTAGATCTCAAATTATTGTGAATGCCCTCCCCTACGATGATGAAATTTTCGTTGAGTTGCATCTTGGATTGAGACATCATATCGTGGAAAAAATGCTCAGCGATATTTTGGGTCGGTCGGATTATTACAGCGAGACGAGCCTGACCTTTATTACCAATGCGTTGAATCTATCCAATTCGGAGCGCCATCAGAAACGGGTTTCGTGTAAATCGAAGGATGAGCTTTTGTCCTACCACAGGTGTTTCAGAGCAATGGTAACTGCAAAAGTTCTAAGCCGCAACGATTACGATAAGCTTTACCTGATGCACCAGCAATATTTAGCCCAACGCGGCTTTAATGGTGAGATACTCCACAAATTCAATGCTACCTTTGCCCGATTAAAAGAGATGTATTTAAATTAGATTTATGAGTGACAAAAAGAAAATTATAAATCCAATAGACCCGGATAAAGTTTCGGAAAACCCGGGATTAATCCCCTACCCGCACACCATTGGCAGCCCAGCCTTTAGCCCTTCAAAAGAAGGGGCGATTAAAAGTTCGGCCATGTCGTCGATGGAAGAACAGTGCGACATGCAGCTCGATCAAATCAAAGAGCAAATCGCGCTTTTGGCAAAGCAGGCAGACGAAATAAAGCAACGCTACGAAGTTTCAAAGGCCGTTTACAGCGCCAAAATGAGCTTTTCGCCGGTAGTAGGTAAGATTTACCACCTGTATGCACGCGAAGAAGAAGCGTTTGTACTTTCTATGGTATCGCCTGAAGAATGGGGAGCCAGCGTTCCTTTCAAACATTTCGTTGCCAGCGTAAAACTCCTGTCAGATCACACCTGGAAAGTTGTTCGGTCTGATCTCTAGAAATCTCGCTTTACCAGTTGGTAGTAAATTCCCAGGATGAGAATGCCGCACCAACCCATTGCCTTAGAAAAATCAGCCATGCTCACAAAATCCTGGGTGTACATCAGTACGTACTTTGAAAAGGGAAAGTGGATGAGATTGCCAATCGCTTCGAGCGGAAATAACGAGCCCAAAAAGGGGTAATAATACTCGGTAATACCCGCTGCTATTGGCTCGAGAAACCACGCGTACATCAGTAGCAAAACCACTGTTATACCCGATTTACGGATGAGCAGAGCCAGGAACATAGCAAACAGGAAAAAGAGCAGTATTTGAAATGCGTGGACGGGAATAAAGAAAATATTACGCGTTATAGCCTCCCACGAAGTAACAGATGAGTTGGAAAACCCTAGAATAAGCCCAAGTAAAAGGAGAAGGCCCGCCGAAAGCAAAGCGAGAAAGGAAGCAAAACTCAGTTTCGACAGAAAAAACTCCCGGCGCGACAAGCCATCAATTATATTTTGGCGATGGGTTTTATAGCTAAATTCATTTGTAATGGAAATAATGAGTAAAAAGGCTGGGAATATTTTGAAGAAATACCCCAAATACGCGAGGTTCTGCCATATATCTTCAAAGTCGTAAATGGGGATGACCGTGGGGTCGATGGCCTGATATGAAATCCCCATACCGGCCATGACTTTCAATATAACTCCACCACTGAAAGAGATCGCGATCAGGCAAACCATGTAAAGGGCGAGCAGTATCCACAGCGCCCTGTTGTGTTTTAGCTTGAGAAATTCAATGCGGATCAGTCTAAGCATGATTTTCCGTTTTAAGAATTTCCAGAAATTTCTTTTCGAGCATATTCGGACTTTGGTTGTACTGACTCAAAACCAAACCGGCATCTATTAAAGAACGGTGAAAATCGGTAACCGTGCAGGAATCGTCAATGGCAGCATAAAAAACATCTCCGCGTTTCTCGAAGCTTACCACGGCATTTGACTGGTTTAAAAAGCGCTCCAGGCCTTCGCGATCATCGCATTTAAGCTCGAGTTGTTTCTTTTCAAGTGCGAGATCGCTCACTTTACCCTGAAATATCTTCTTTCCAAAATTCAATACTGAAAAGTCGGTACAGATGCGCTGCACTTCATCTAAAAGATGTGATGCCAGCACGATGGTTCTGCCTTCGTTTGCCAGGCTCACTATAAGTTCACGTATATCTGCAATTCCTTTGGGATCCAGTCCGTTTGTGGGTTCGTCTAAAATTAAAACATCCGGATCTGAAAGCAGAGATGACGCAATGGCCAGCCTTTGCTTCATTCCCAGGCTATACGTTTTAAAGTCATCGTTTTTTCTGGCCAGCAGCCCCACCCTTTCTAAAACCACATCTATTCTGGATACATCTGCTTTTTTTATTTCGCAGACAATCCTCAGGTTTTGCTCTGCGGATAAGTAGCCGTAAAAGCAGGGAGCTTCCAGGATGGCTCCAATCTTGCGCCTTAAACGATGATTTCCCGTTTCGCCAAACCAGGAATAAGTACCGCCCGAAGGATTAACAGCGCCCAGTATCATACCGAGCGTAGTAGATTTACCGCTGCCATTCGGGCCGAGTAACCCAAAAACCTGTCCCCGCGTAATTTCCAGGGTCAAATCGCTTACAGCCGAAACCTTCCCATAAGATTTACTCAAGCCCTGAATACTCAAAATTACGTCCGGCTGATCAGTTCCCGCCATTGTCGTTTTGATTTGCGTTTTCATCTTCAATAAATTCGGATTGGTTACCGGCGCTAAAGAGTTCGATTAAACCACCCATATCAGCAGAAGCCAATTCTTTAATGGCTTCATCGGAAAGCTCTCCAACAGCTTCGAGAATAAAATCGTACTCTCCATCGCTGTAAAAAACAATATAAACGGGAACTTTAGACTCGCGGATAAATATTTTGACGTCCGTCCCGGAAGCGTTCATTTCAATCAGCGATTCAAAGTCTTCGGTTAGAATTCCGGATTCGATGTCGGATGCATACGAATCGAAATTCGTATTTACATCGTTCCATTGGAAAATCAGCCTGGCTTCTTTAATGCCTTCGAGCGCGCCTACCTTTTCGGTGCCAATAATATCCATCAGCATTCGCATCGTACTCGGGTAGAAATAGAGCGCCTTGATTCCCTCTGGTTTTGCTTCGAGCACTTCGCTCAAGGTTTCACTCTTTTCAAACGAAGAGCCGCATCCCGATAGCAGCAACGCTACCAGAAAAAAACATGCGAAGTATTTATTTCTTTTTCGGATCATCTAAGTTTTTCAGATAATTCATCCCGCCCACATCCATGCTCTTTGACAGTTCAGACATTTTCTCAAGATCGATATCACCTACGAGACTCATCAAAAATAAATTTTGATCTCCGCCAACTACCATAAAGAGCTCTGCAATAGTATCACCTTCTTCGCGGATAAAGAAACGAACTTTATCGCTCTTATCGTTAACGCTCATTAAAAGCTCGTAATCAGAACCTATTTTTTTGATCGCCGAATTAAAATTGGCTGTCTTTGAAGTGCCTTCTTCACTTTCGTATGCGAGAATTCTTATACCCTTTAGTCCCGAAATGGCATCTTTTACCCTTTTGCCTTCGGGCTCATCTACATCTATTTTAGTGAAGAGCTCAAACATTTTGCTGGAAATTACAATTGACGTAAAGTCCGGGTCTGACGCGAATGATTCGAAGTATCTATCGATAGCGTCCTGGGCGCTCACGCCCATTGGGCCGAATACTAAGCCGCTAAACGCAATGATTTGAAATATCCATTTCATGATTATTATTTTTTGTCTGTTTGGGAGTGGTCAGCTCCGGTAATACTCATTTGCGAATCGTGAAATCGTTTTATTTCACTCACGGGCTGCACGCCCTGATTTAATTTTTGTGAAGCGAAAAACAGCGCTCTTTTAGTTTCTTCAAATGCCTTTTCGGGATCGGTAAACGTATCGTTGGCAGTAGATTGCACGACGGTTTCAGATGGTTTTTCACCCCAGTCTATAACAGCGTAAAAACCTATAGAAAGTCCGAGAATTATAATTCCGGTTGCCGCATACCGCATGAAGTGGAAGGCCTGAAAATTTCGCGATCTTCCACCTGAATTCCCGGATACAGCATCCCAAAATGCATCGTCGAAATCTCGCCCTAAAGTGGGCTCGTCGCTTTTTGAAGCGGCGCTGAAAACATCTGCCAGCGATTTAGAGACGTTTTTTCCATTATCGCGAACATAGCGCTTCAGCTCCTGCTCTTCGGCCAGATTGGTCTCTCCCTTCCAGTATTTCTCTTCCAGTACTTTTATGCGATTGCTATCCATAGTTGTACACTTTAATCAATTTTTCCTGTATCGTTTTTCGAGCCCGAAAGATGTTCACTTTCACCTGGCTCATATTCATATCGAGTATCTCTGCAATCTCAATGTAACTGTAGCCCTGCACATCGCGAAGGTTAAAACTATCGCGCTGACTTACGGGCAGTTGGTCTACTATTTCCATTACGTGCTTCAAAGATTCTTTATTTGCCGTCACTTCCAGCGGATTTTCGCTATTCAATGGAGTGTTTAAAGCTGTTTCATTCCAATCTGATTTCATTTTCCGCCCCACTCTTTTCAGTGCATCCATTGATTTATTTTTAACCATCGTCATGCACCAGGCTTCTAAATTTCTCTTTTCGTTTAATTCGTGTCTGGTTTCCCAGAGTTTAATGAGCACGTCTTGAACCACATCTTTTGCATCCTGGTCGCATTTTAAATAGCTCAATGCAAACCTGAACATCTTGTCCTTCTTACTCAGCACTAACTCTGCAAAAGTCTCTTTCTGCATTACGGATTTCAGGTTGCCTGTTGGTTACTGTACGATAAACTTCTCGGTGTGCGCGAAATTGTGTTTTTTAAATTCAAGAACAAAACTGCCTTTTCCAAGTTTATGCGTTGGGTATTGCAATTGCTTTTCGCTCATTACAAAGTTATCAACTTCCCGCCCCTTTGCATTGTAAATACGAACTTCAGTTTCTTCAAAATCTCCATCAGCTACCAGGGTAAGCGTATTTCCATTTGCAACCGGATTGGGATATACCCGGTATTTTATCGGTTTCTCATCAGATTTACCAAACCCATTTTTACTCATCGATGTAATTTCCGATCCGAGATTGGCCACGTCGGCAAGGAGCATATTACCGGTGATGCTGGCGAGAACCAGTTCCCCACCTGTGCCGATCACTGCGAAGACTTCTGTTACTTTTCCATCGCTTTCTTCGACCATGAGATTGAGGTAAACATCTTTGTCTGTTACGGTAATCAGATCTTCATAACGGTTAAGCACCTTTTTGCGAGCATCCAATGCAAGTTGCTTACTGTTATTCAAATCTTGAGCTACAACCATCTTTAGGCCGTTTATTTGCGAAGCCATCCTTTTGAATGTATCCCCTTCATCAGATTCCGTCGAAAATCCACTCGCCATTTCGAAAGCCTTGCCGCTCATGGAAATGTTCGTCACTGATTCGTCGTTTAAATAATCAGAAAAATAGGTTGAAAGCGCATCCGTTTGGGCTTGCGCCGATAATGCTGTGACCAGTATAGCCACCATCGTGTAAAGCTTCTTTTTCATGTCAGTTTGTTTAATGTTCATGCCGAAGACGACCGAGCCGATCTTTTGTTACACACGGAATAGAGTTCTCAGTTTAACCCCACCAAATCAGTGGTTTCGGCGTTTTTCATAAGTTAAAAGACTGTCACAATAAGGCGATTTACTCGGAAAATGACCATTTGACTGACTGATTGGAGATTCGGATTGGGGGAAACGAGAAATAAAAAATAGGGAGATAGAACCTTCCTGTAAGCATGGCGGAGAAAGTCTGTAACCTAATCCGCGCCAAAGAGATTGCGTAAAGTCCGCTGGGAAATGGCAGAACTGATTACATTTGCGCCTGGAAGAAAAGAAACTATGGTTAACAAAATTATCAAATACATCCTTATTCTGGCCGGCTTGCTTTGGATGGTTTACCAGTTTTATTTGGGAAATATCGGCAATGGAATTTTGTTTGTATTCCTCACGGGATTGATTGTACTCAGCCTGTTCAGGCACGAGCTCATCATGATTGCCTTTGTGCAATTGCGTCGCGGAAAATTTGAGAAAGCTCAGCGCACACTCTATAAAATCAAGCAGCCTGAACAACTGATTAAATCGCAACAGGCGTATTACTATTACCTTTTGGGACTTATTCAGGCGCAAACCCAGGGGGCAACCAAATCTGAACGGCTGTTTAGAAAGGCCTTATCGATTGGGCTTCGGATGAAAACCGATGAAGCGGTAGCCAAACTAAATTTGGCGGGATTGGCAGTAATGCGGCGCAAAAAGCGCGAAGCGATTAATTTGCTCAACGACGTAAAAAAGCTCGATAAAAATAAATTGCTGGCCGATCAGGTGAAGATGATTCAGGGCCAAATGAAGAGGATCTAATTAGTGGCTGTCCACAAAGCCCACTATCTTCCTTGCACTTGTTCTAAAAACCCACCGCTGGTGGGCAGGCAGTCACCCCGAAGCATGTCGGGGCTCCCTGCCTAAAGGGTCGGCCAGGCAGGCTGGGTTTACGCCCTTCGGTTGTGAGATCGCTTCGCTATTTCCAAAAGTGCGTGAGCCCTGCCTTCCGGCGAGGCAGGCTGATTCCCCACTTTTTGTCAACTTATTTCAGGATATGTCACTTTTTCAATTTTGAGTGTAAGTGTCCTCCCCCTAACCCCGTTATTCCTTTCTCACAGCCGCACGCACCGGCTAGTCATGAGCTCCTTCCCTGCGGTCACTCGGTTCGAAGGGGGAATGTCCAGTATTTTGAAGGTTGGCGCAGTATTGTCCAATCGCGGTTGAATCCAGGAATCGATCCATTCAACCTACGGCCATTTTTTACTTTTCACTTCAGCTCCCGCAAGCCCATCACGCACGCGAACCATCACCAGCGACTCTTGCTCTTGCCTGCCTTGCCTTTAGGCAGGCTGATTCCCCACTTTTTGTCAACTTATTTCAGGATATGTCACTTTTTCAATTTTGAGTGTAAGTGTCCTCCCCCTAACCCCCTCCGAAGGGGGAATGTCCAGTATTTTGAAGGTTGGCGCAGTATTGTCCAATCGCGGTTAAACCCAGAAATCCAAAACGGATTTATTGACTCGCTGTCATTTTTCACTATACACCTTCCTTCGGCAGTCAGGCTGTTCACTATTCACTATACATTTTTCACTATTCAACTATTCACTATACACTATTCACTATACACTTTTCACTATTCACTATACTCTTCCACTCTCCCATTCTACCGCAAATGGAGTCGTTCCCCCTTCGGACCTGTCTGCCTCAGGCATGAGGGGGTTAGGGGGAGGATAATTATGCAATATTATACGCAGCATTATAGCGCGACCTTCAGCTTTCTTTCACGGTCGGCAGCAAAAGCCAAACAAGCCTGAATCATTTCATCGCTTATTTCTTCGAAATCAAGCTTAATTTGCGCTGCAGTCATACCATTGGCCATCCAGTTTAATACATCGTACACGCTAATTCGCGTATCCTTCAGGCATGGCTTGCCAAACCTTTTGTCAGGTCTTATTTCTATATACTTGCGAAAGTCCATAATCCGAAGATAGCGAAAGACTTTGGGGTATGCGTAAACATTTCTTCTTGTAATTCCATTAGTTCTTGCCAACATGGTTGGCGGCTTGAACGCGGGCTTTAGAATTGATGGAGTTTCCAGCCCCCTTCACCTCATCATCCTTCTCCATACCGATACCCGTCAATCCCGGTAATAAGCGGGTTGCTATCGGGTGCGGGGCTGGCTCTATGGGGCCGCTGCCTGTTTCCCAGTCCATGCCGCCGTTAAGTTGTGTCTGTCCATAAAGTCCGATAGCTGCGTTACGCCTGCCAACTGCAGGCGGGCCTGCTTGCCGTCGGTATGCTTGGTAACGAACTTTATGGATCAGCCACCCGAGTGTAATGACAGATTCTAATCTGTCTATAGGGTTCATTATCGGCGTTGCACTTGTTTTTGAAAACTTCCATCCGGGAGGTGAATAGACCAGTAAGGCCTACCTCCCGGAGGGTGGCTTGAAAATCAACTTCTTGGTTGAGCTCTTAATTTGGCAGACTGCAATTACAGTCCTTTGCTCTTGATCAGCTTCTGGCGCTCGTAACCTGGTCCGCTAAATCGGGTTTGGTAGCTCAATACGAGCTCCACACCACCGCGACCGTTGTTGTTTTGCGCGAGCTTTGACACCGTAAAGTCATAACTTACACCGATAGAGAAGTCGTAGTAATTTACCCGGCCAATGAAATAAATGGCATCCTGCAAACGGTAATACGCTCCAAAATTCGTCGATAGGTTATTTCTAAAGTCGGTAAACTGCGTGCGATCCCACAGGCTAAACTCCACTTCTGACCCTACATCTATTATGCGATTAGGCCCCTGAAACATCACAAAAAGATTTGGCAAGTAAGTAACCTGCGACTCATTAGGAGATATGGCCATACTGAAATGACCGACGTATTTGCGCATCAACGCTTCGTCGGAACCCAAAATGTCAACGCGAGGAGCATTTCCGTGCAAGACGGCCGCTCCTGCCAGCAAAGTGGTTTGTTCATTAATGGCATTGTACCAGGAAACACCTGCACCCAAGTCAATATTGCCTTCGTTTATGGTTCCGCTCACCGGTTCACCGCTATCCAGGCCTTGATTAAATCCAATTCCCGTCCACTGCGATTCCCACGATGCGCTGTTTAAATTGAGTGATCGCTGCATGTAGCCAATCTGCAGACCGAGAGATAAAAAATGCGGCAACTGATCTGTTCCACCCAAATCTATGGCGTAGGAAACATTTCCATTGATCTGGAAATTATTAAACCCAACAATTCCCGAATTGTCGTTTATCACACTCAGGCCGACACCTAAAAAGTTATTATCGTAGGCTTCGTTGGTCAATTTAATCGGAGCATCGGCCGTAAAGGCAAAGGTTTCGAATGGATTTGCAATTGATCCGTACTGCGACCTGTAGTTTAGGGAGCTTCTTATATCGCCCTGAAAAGCACCGCTATTTGCGGGGTTATACGTAATGGGAGCCGCAAAAAATTGAGAAAAATGGTAATCTTGCTGTGCGGACACAAATCCAGGCACACAAGCACAAATAAAAACAGCTTGTAAAAATCTCTTCATAATACTATTTCGTCAGCGTTACATCTCCGGTCATTACTTCAAACTCTCCACCATCTGCAAAAGTTACATCCAGCGTGTAAACGAAGGTAGCAGGGTTTAATTCCTTGCCGTCTTTGGTTCCATCCCATCCATCTGCCTGATCGAATGATTCAAAAACGAGTTGACCGTATCTGTTGAATATTCTGAATCGCATTTTAGAAATTCCCTGTCCGAGAACGTGCAGTACATCATTTACCCCGTCTCCGTTTGGCGAAAATGCCGAGGGCACCCCAATTGCCTGTCTGAAGTTCACATTTACTGTTACCGTATCTATAGCGGTGCAAGTACCGGGTTCCTGATAATAAACAATAAACTGCGTGGTTTCGTCTGGTGAAACTTCCACTGATTGTGCGCTAAAATTATCAACCTGTTCAAAGGGCTGCCATTCAAATTCGCCCAAGGGTTCATCTGTTCCCACATTGGCATTTAACGTGATAGCAGCACCGGCATTAATGGTTCTGTCCGGGCCAGCGTCAAGTGGGGGGCGCTCACCGACAAATAGATTAATTACACTCGGATTTGCAGCTCCGGCGGCGTTCCAGGCTTGAACAAGGATGTTGTATTGTCCTTCTTCTTCAAAGCAAACCGATCCGGGATTAAAAGCTGTTGAGGTTTCAGGCGTTCCACCATTAAAAGTCCACAACACGGAATCGGCATTCATAAAATCTGCGTTAAATTCTGCACAGTCGCCCGCACAAAGGGTATCTGGAGCCGAAACGGATATGGCCGGACGGCACTCCGGGTTGTTTGTAACGGTAATTACATCCGTAAAAAACCGGGTACTATCTCCTCCAGCACCTTCCACTTCGAGTGAAACGGCGTAGGTTCCCGCCTGATTGTAACAAATATTGGTTGGGTTTTGGCTCGTAGATGTCCCGCTTCCGGCTACGGCTCCTTCAAAATTCCACAACCAGGAATTAACTCCAATTCCCGTACTTTCATCTGTATAATCAACGCAAGTTCCCGCGCAAATGGTATCGGCACTTACACTAAAACGCGGTACGGGCGGATTGGGCACCGAACAATCTTCAACGATTATCAGATTGTCAAAAGTTTGTGTATCAATTTCGTTATTGCTGTTGGAAACGGTTAAAGTGACGTTATAAGATCCGGGTTCAAAATAGCAAATCACTTCCGGGTTTGCTTCTGTACTCACCGCAGATTCTCCATCTACTCCGGTAAAAACCCAAAGATAGTCTTCTGATAATCCAAGTACCTGACTTTGAAAATCTACGCAATCGCCCGGGCATATTTCTGTTTCACTTGGAATCACGTCTATAATATCGGGCGGGCCTGTACAGGGATCTACCGTAATGGATATGGTTTGGGTAATTGCCGAAGGGCCTTCCTGATCAACAGCAGACAAAGTAACATTGTAAGTTCCGGGGGTGTCGTAGCACACCAGTGGATTTTGCTGTGTAGATATCCCAGGCTCATCTTCTCCTTCGGCCTGACCACCGGGAATATCCCATTCCCAGGAAAGAATAGTTCCAAAAGACGTAGACATATCGGTAAACTGAATGCATTGACCTGGGCAGATTATTGTTCTGTCGGCTTCGAATGCGATATCCGGACCGGAGCAATCAAGGATATCCGGACCGGAGCAATCAAGCACTTCAATATAGTTGTTAAATGTTTCTACTTCTGTCCCACTGGCATCAGAAGCTTCGAGCGTTACGGTGTAAAACCCAACGGTGTTCAGGCAGATATTCGATGGGTTTTGCTGAGATGAGTTTTGGACATCGCTTCCATCTGCGCTCTCAAAAGTCCAAAACCACGATTCTACCTCGTTTCCTTCGTACCCAACGCTAAGGTCTGTAAAATCAATACACTCTTCGTTTGCGCATGCTACCGTTTGCGAGGCCTCGATATCTATAGTCGGGCCGCAATCTAATACTTCAATGAAATCTGTTTTGAGCTCCGGTGCTCCTTCTCCCAGGTTATCTGTTACCACGAGCGTGACATCAAAAAGACCGGGATCGTCGTAACAAACAACCGGAGCCGGATCGGTGCTGGTTGCAGGATCTCCCCCTTCGAATGTCCATTCATAACTCGCCGAACCGGGACCATTTGAAAAATCGGGATCAAAAGTGGTTGAGCTGTTAAATTGAATGCAGTTGTTTTCGCAAAACTCATTTTCGTCGTCTACCACAAAAAAGTCGGCTTCGGGAAGGTTTGGCGCGGGACCGGCCGATAATTCAATATCGTCTATAGCTACTGATAGCGGTTGAGTTACTTCATCTTCGTTATTTTGCCACCTGAAGCCAATTTGCACGTCGGGGTTATCATTTGCCGATGCGGGAAGCTCAATCGAATAGTTCGCCCAACTTATAGAGTTAGCACTGCATACTCCCGTTTCAGGCAAAACCTGCAATTCTGTCCATGAAGTGCCGTCAAAATAATCTACGGTGGCGAAATCGTTTGCGTTGGCACCAGCAGCATAAGTCATATTCAGGGTAATAACATACTCTCCAGTACAATCAATTACGGGGCTTACAACCCTTTTGTCGGTAAAGGTTATGGTTTCTATCTCGACATAAATCGCCCCTGCATCTCCATCGTTTGGATTTCCTGCATCATCGAAGGCGCCAATATGCAATGAACGGTTAAAATTATCGTCTCCCGCGCTGCACTGCGAACCGCATGGATCGACCCCGGGATCTATTCCTCCAGCCTCCTGAGAGGAAACATACCACAAATTAGAAAAGAACCCCTGAGCACCGAAAACTTCTACGGTCCAATTTCCCGACACTTCGGCTGGGTAACCATCGGCCACTTGTCCTTCGCTATTGCACGGTGTAAAATCATCGCCAAAACCTTCGGTCCAGGGCAATTGTGCTGATATTTCATATCCGAACCCAAGTATAAAAAGAAGGGGTACAGCGATGGAATACAATAGACGCTTAATTCGGGAAATGCTCGAAGAAATCATATTTGTGAGTGCAAAAAGTAATAAAGCCAATTGGTGAAAATAATGAAATATCCTTGTATGAATCATAGTTTGGTGACTAATTTTATGCCTATCCCACTTTTAAAAAGCAATCAATAGCGTTCAAATATCAATTTAGCTACTGAATATCACCGGAAAAAGTGATCAAATTTTAAACAGCACATTGGTAAAAACAAATTCATTTACATTAATGACGACTGCTTTAAGGATAAGATGCCGTGCTAATAAAGGGATGAATTGCTTTACACAGTCCGTTTCACCAGAGCAGCGCTAAAAATAAACACCACTAATCGGTCAGAACAAGTTTGCGAGTGGCGAGTACACCGTGCGTATCGTCGTAAAACCTGATGAGATAAATCCCACCCGAAAGTTCGCTCAGGTTTAAACTCTGATTGCCACCTGTCGTGATATGTTCTGATTTCACCTCCCGTCCGGATAAGTCATATACACCGACCATGAGATCGGCATTGTTATCTAAAAGCGTAATCGAAAGATTCACCATACCGCTTGTGGGGTTTGGAAAAACATCTAATTCCGAAACCAATTCAGAATCATTTGTAGACGAAACGATGATATTAACTTCGTTACTGGTTATGCTACACCCGGTTTCAGTGGTAATAATAACCTGGTATAGCCCGCTAAAGAGAACGTCAATCTGCGGGTCGTTTGCACCATCTACCAGTTCGCCTTCATAGTACCAGGTATAGCTTGCGCCATCTAATTGCAGTGTTGATTCAATAGAATTTGTTCCCGCCAGTACGATGTGGTTGAGAAGCTCATTTGATGATTCAGAAACGCGGTAGACTCTACCAGATGACTGTCCCTGAACAGCGTACATTTCGCCCCAGACATCGGCTCCGAAGGCCACCAAATTACTAACAAGTCCGGAGTGCTCCGTAGTTTCCCACTCGCCATCCTGGTTTGATGTAACCCAGTATTCTCCCGAGCAAAAATCAGTAGCGATGTACTTTCCCTGAATTTGCTCAAAAGACGGACCGCGGTAAACACGACCACCGGTGATAGAACATCTAAAGCCATTTCCCTGATTTCCGTAAGCGTAATCGAAAATGGGGAATTCATAGTTTTCTTCTGGTAAGCAATCCGTAGTATTATACGTTTCGTTTCCTTCATAGCAACGCCATCCAAAATTGAGTCCACCCGGCGTGCCGGCGGCCTGAAAATCGATCTCTTCCCGGTTGCTTTGACCTACATCGCCTATGTATAGATCACCATTGGCGTCGTCAAAGGCAAATTTCCATGGGTTGCGCAGGCCATATGCCCAGATTTCATCGAGTCCAAAATCGTCGAAAGCAAAAGGATTATCTTCCGGAATGCTATAAGGATCGGTACTCACATCTATTCTTAGAATTTTACCCAGATAGCTCATAATATCCTGTGCGCGATTATTCGGGTCACCAGCACTACCGCCATCACCTGATGCGATATACAGGTAACCTTCAGGACCAAATTCAATTTGGCCTCCATTGTGATTTGAAAAATCCTGATCGTACTCTAAAAGGACTTCTTCTGAATCTTCCAGGGCATCATTGGGGTCTTCAGGGCTCACATTATACCTTGCAATCACTGTTTTTGTCTGGTTGCCATCTGCCTGCGTGTAGTTCACATAAAACTCACCTGAAGTGCAGTAATCGGGTGCAAAGGCGAGCCCCAGGAGTCCTTGTTCGCCTTGAGTAGATTCTACGATAGATGAGATATCTAAAAAGGGCTCTTCTTCTACATCGCCATTTTGATGGAGAATTTGAATGGTGCCCACTTGCTCTACTACAAAGAGGCGCTCATCGCCGGCATTTACAATATCACATGGTCTGTTGAACCCATCGGCCATCAAATCCAATTCCAATTCTACCTGTGCGCTTGCGAGAAGTGGTAGAAAGATACTCACTAATAATAATTTCTTCATCTGTAAATAGGTTTCATTCAAGTTTTGCTTCTGCGAATATAGTTAACATATAAGATTATGTACTTTTGCAAGCTGAAATACGCGAATTTCATGAAGCTTCAGGATGCCATTGATCACAGAAAAACATTTGCCATTATCAGCCACCCCGATGCTGGAAAAACTACCCTTACCGAAAAGTTTCTGCTTTACGGAGGCGCTATTCAAACTGCAGGCGCTGTAAAATCGAATAAAATTAAGAAAACCGCAACTTCAGATTTCATGGAGATTGAAAGGCAAAGGGGAATTTCTGTCGCCACTTCTGTAATGGGGTTTCGATACCAGGACATGCAGGTAAATATTCTCGACACCCCGGGTCACAAGGACTTCGCGGAAGACACGTACCGCACGCTCACCGCCGTAGACAGCGTAATATTGGTGATAGATTGTGTGAAGGGGGTTGAAGAGCAAACCGAAAAACTCATGGAAGTTTGTCGGATGCGCAACACTCCGGTAATGATTTTCGTGAATAAAATGGATCGCGATGGAAAAGACGCATTCGACCTGCTGGATGAATTGGAAGAAAAACTGAAAATAAATACCACACCGCTTAGTTGGCCTATCGGTATAGGCCCTACCTTTAAGGGCGTTTACAATATTTACGACAAAGGCCTCCGGCTTTTTGAAGCGAGTAAAACCAAACTCGAAGCTACAATCGCTCAGATTGAAGATTTAGCCGACCCGGATATTGAGAAATACATCGGCGAAGAAGCGGCCAGTACCTTGCGCGAAGATGTGGAGATGGCGACTACTGTTTACGGCGCTTTCGAAAGAGAAAAATACCTTAAAGCCGAATTGGCACCCGTATTTTTTGGCAGTGCTCTGAACAACTTTGGATTTAAAATTCACGCCAACCTCGATCCGCGCCACCGCGACCGGATCGCATTCCTTAGGGTTTGCTCGGGGAAGTTTGAGCGCAACACTTTTTTCCACCACGTTCGACTCGACAAAAATCTCAAATTCCCCAACCCTTCCAGCTTTATGGCCAGTGAGAAAAGCACCATTGAAGAAGCCTTCCCGGGAGATGTTATTGGCCTATACGACACGGGTAATTTCAAGATTGGAGACACCCTCACCGAAGGTGAAAAATTGCAGTTTAAAGGAATCCCAAGCTTTTCGCCCGAGATATTTAAAGAAGTAGAAAATAGGGATCCTATGAAAACCAAACAACTCGAAAAGGGAATTCGCCAGCTCACTGACGAAGGAGTTGCGCAGTTGTTTGTACAGGAAATGGGTAACAAGAAAATAATTGGTACCGTGGGCGAGCTCCAGTTTGATGTTATTCAATACCGGCTTGAGCACGAGTACGGTGCGAAGTGCGAATTCAGACCGATGCGTTACTACAAGGCTTGCTGGATTACCAGCGACAACCAGGAAAAACTCGATGAGTTTATCCGGATTAAAACCAGCGATATCGTTAAGGACAAAGACGATAATTGGGTTTTTCTTGCTCCCAGCGCGTGGATTCTCAAGCTGGAGCAGCAAAATTATCCCGACTTGAAATTTCACACCACCAGTGAATTTAAAACCGAAGCACTCGCTTAACTTTGGTACAAATTTGGCAATAGCGCAAGATTCATTTATATAGAAGACAAGATCAGGTTTATGAAAAATTCAATTCTACTCGCCGTATCGCTCCTAATTTATCTAACGGGATCGGCACAAACCGAAAACCCGTATGTATTTAAAATTAACGGAGTATCAGATAGCACCATTTACCTCGCAAACTACTACGGAGAAAAACTTTACTACGCCGATACAACCCGCGCGGACGCAAATGGAAATTTTTCCTTTAAAGGATTGGAAGAAGAAAAAGAAGGGAAATACGCCGTTGTGCTTCCCGGCCCCAGGTATTTCGAAATCATTATTGCAGACGGCGAAGAAATAGAGATGCATTCTGACACGGCCGATCTAACTGGAGGGATGAACGTACTCAAATCTGAAAATAACACCATCGTATACGAGTACATGGACTATTTGAAAGAGAGAAGAACGGAACGCGAAAAACTACTCGAAAAACTGGAAGCAAACGAAGGTAAGCCCCGTGTTACGAAGAAAATTAAGGAAGAATACAACGCCCTAAACGATAAGGTGACGGCGTATCAGAAAAAAATTGTAGATGAAAACCCCGATAAATTTGCCGCAAAAGAAATTGCCGTTTCTATAGACCCCGAACCGCCGGTAGAAATCCGCGACGACAAGACCAAGGCTTATTACTACTACAAAAAACACTACTTCGACAATATTGACCTAAAAGACGATCGCCTTGTAAGAACTCCGGTCTTTCACGGAAAGTTGGATAATTTTCTGAATAAAACACTTATTCAAGACCCCGATACCGTTACCGATGCAATGGATCAATTAATTGAGAAATTGGAGCCGGGCTCAGATATGTTCAAATATGTGGTGCACTATGCAACCTATAACTTTGAGACTTCTCAAATAATGGGAATGGACAAGGCATTTGTGCATATGGTAGACACCTACTACACCAATGACCTGGCGTTTTGGATGGACGAAGAAAGACTGGAGACCATTCGCGAAAAGGCCGATCAAAAAAGATATACCTTAATTGGCTTTGAAGCTCCAGAACTCATATTGCAAGATACCGCCGGAACCTGGGTAAGCACGCACCGCGACTTAAAGGAAAAATATGTTGTCTTGTTTTTCTATGACCCCGACTGCGGCCATTGCAAAAAAGAAACCCCGAAACTGGTAGAATTTTACAAAGATTACGACAAAGACTTACTGGGCATTTATGCTGTGAGTTCAGATAATTTGGACAAGCGTAAAAAGTTTATCGAAAAATATGAGATGGACTCGATTTACAATGTGGGAATTCCCCAGAAAGCTTTTGATGATGCTGATTTTGCAACGCGTTTAATAACGACTGGCAAGAGCAATCTCAAGAGTTTAAAGTACCAGGAAACTTTCGATGTTTTTTCCACGCCCAAGGTCATTATCCTCGATGAGAATCGAGAAATCAGAGCTAAAGACATCGGCGTTGATAAAATCGCGGAATTGATAGAGCGATTTGAGAAAATGGACGCAGATGAGAAAGCGAGCAAAGGTGCGATGGACAATTAAATCGCCGTTACTTTTTAAGCACGCGAACTTCTGTGGCTACTACTCCTTTTTCGCTTTCTGCCGGCATGTATGAAACCAGGTCGTTTTTCCGAATCTCATCAATTAATCCGGAAACGGGGATGTACACTTCTTCACCCGTTTCATTATCAATGAGAAATCCGAAGAGCTTTTCGTCGATATAGAACTTTACTTTGCCTCTGCGCAACTCCATATCTTACCTTATTTAATCCTTGCTTTTATCGAAGGATGCCACCGTTTCGCGATGCCATGTATTTTCCGAAATAGACTGGCCGTTTTTAAAATAGTAGTTTCCGGCTTTGTCGAGCACCTTTTTATACTCGTCGCCTTTGTTTCCCTTCACCACAATACGGGTAATGATCACCTTGTTTCCCAGCGTAGAACTCTCTTCCGTAACACCCTGCGGGTACGATTCGGCGAGTTCAGTCCTAAAGTAGTCGTCTGTGCTTTTAGCTTCGAAAGACTGCACCTGGCTGAGCTTTTCCTGTTCGGCTTTTCGCTTTTCTTCGGCTGCCCTTTTGCTCTCGTTTAACGAAGAATTGTAGACATCCTGTTTCTGCGAAATTTGCTTATACGAATCTTCTACTTTGGTTTTGTTTCTATTGGTATTTCGTTCAGCTTGTTGATCTACCCGCTGGCGATTTTCTTCTGATCTGCTTTTAATATTTTCGGTGTTCCTTTCGGAAAGCTCCCTGTTGTATTCGGCGTAGTAAGCTTCGTTTTCACGGATAGTTTCTACCCGTTTCTCTCTAATTTCACCAGCCTTTTTATTCACTGCAAAAACTTCTTCTGGCTTTTCAATTTCAGCGTATTCTTCAGCTCTCTTCTCACTGCCTTTTGCACTTCTAGCCTTCATTTCTTCGAGTTGTTCAGCCTTTGTTACTCTTGCTTTTTCTCGTTTCTCTGCATGCTGGTCTTCCCACTCTTCCGCCTGTGTTTGGCGTTCAGATTCGCTCTGCTCAATTATCTGATATTGTTCGGTGCGCAATTGCTTGCTCTGTTCGGCTCTTTTTTTCGTTTCTTCCAGAAGTACTTCCTTATTTTCGACCGTTGATTTCTGAACCGAAGCTTTAGATCCCGCCGCTTCGCTAAATTGTTCTTCTGTGCTCTGGCGGAAGCTCTCGTAAGCCGCGTAATTTTCGGCCCGGGTGGCAGCAGCTAGCTCGGTGAGCTCAGTTAGCTGTTCTTTATTTCTTTCCTTAAGCTTTTTTACACGCTCGTATTTCTCTTTCTCCTGAGCTTCGCGCGCCTCGCGCATAAACTGTTCGGCCTGTTCTTCAGAGTTTGTGTTAACAACCTGATTCTCGCGCATTTTCTCAGCTCGCCTTTCCGCTTCAAACGCAAGTTCTTCTTTTCGCTTACGCTCTTTCTCGGCCTGCTCTTGCTCTTTTATTAAAAGGTCAATTCGCTCTATTTGCCCCTGCGGATATTTCTCTTCGGGTTTGATTTCCAATGCTTCCGTGTAGCTGTCTTTTGCGTCTTCGTACTCCAATTTTGCCATGGCGTCATCTCCACTGCCAATGGCCTTTCGGTAGGATGCTTCCAGCGCATTTTGTGCACTCTGCTCCTCTTCCAGAAGCCGTTGCTCCATGAGTTTATCAATTTCTGCTATTCTGTTTGGGGGATAGTCTTTCTCCGGGAAAACTTCACCGGCATCCATGTATTTCAGCTTCGCCATCTCGTAGCTCTCTTCGTCAAAAAGCTCATCGCCTTCTTCCACTAACTCGTCATAGCGATTTTGGTCGGCCATTGCGGCGTCAATCTCATTCAACTGCTTGTTTACCGCTTCTATTTTTTCAAGCGCTAAATCGCTAGTCGGGATAAGTTCCAACGCACTCTCGTAAGCATTGAGCGCATCTTCAAAATTATTTCTATTAAACTCCTTATCTCCTTCTTCAATAAATTCGTCGAACCCTGCCTGAATCTCAAGTTGGCGCTGCTTTTCGTCTGCTTCCTGCTGAGCTGCGATCTTCTCCTCTATTATCTGAATTTGATCGGCAGCATAGGTTTCGTCCTTTTTAATAGCGAGTGCCTCTTCGTATCCAGATTTCGCTCTGTTCCACACTTCCTTCTCAAACTGCCTGTCGGCTTCGGCGATGGCTTCGGCATAAGCTTCTTCCAGTGCTTCTTTTTCCTGGCTCGCTAAGAGCATCTCGGTTGCTTCGTCAATCTTCTCCTTAATGTCTTCTCTTTCGGGCAAAATAGCAAGGGCTTCTTCGTACTTATCAACTCCCGAAGCGTATTCTTTCTCGTCGACCAGCTTATCCCCTTCAGACAATAAAGCCGCTACCCTTTCTCTATCGGCTTCTGCTTCAGCTTCGGCAGCAGCTGCTTCACGATTTGTAATCGTCTCTTCAATGAGTTCAATTTGCTCCCTGGGATAAGTCTCTTCCGGTTTCGCTTCAAGCGCTTTTTCAAAAGCAGCTATAGCTTCGTCGAAAAGCTCATCGGCAAATTTGGCATCCCCGTCAGCAATGGCTTTATCGTATTTCTGATTTGCATCCAGTAGCGCCTCAAGCTCAGCTAGCTTCTCTTGTGCCAAAGCGAGTTTTTGCTCTGCTTCGGCATCGTTTTCCTTCACGGAAAGTGCATCCTGAAAATTTGTGATCGCCTTATCGAAGTCTTCTTCACTCATTGCCGATTCTCCCGCCTCCATAAAAGCCGCGTATTCCGCTTCCAATTCTGCGAGTCTCTTCTGTTCAGCAGCTTCGCGCTCTCTTTCTGCAAGAGTCGTTTCAATCAGTTCGAGTTGATTTTTAGGATACGCTTCTTCCGATTTTAAATCTAAGGCCGCCTGGTAATCGGCTCTTGCAGCGTCAAACTTTTCGTTGGCCATACTTTCATCGGCAGAAGCCAACAGGCTTTGGTATTGCTCTTCCACCTCCTGATTGGCGAGAAATGCTTCCTGCAGTTCTTTCGCTTCTTCGAGAGCCGACTGCGCGTCGGAGTCGTCGGGCATTACTCCCAGCGCTTCTTCAAAACTTGAGATGGCTTGTGCATACTTCTCATCTTCTACTGCCGAGCGGCCCGTTTCCATAGCAGATGCGTATGCTTCTTGTGCTTCTTTTTCTTTGGCCAGTGCCGCTAATTGTTTGTCTATCTTGCCAATTTGATCGAGCGGATACGTTTCTTCTGGAAAAACCGACTTCGCTTCCTGGTACTTGGCTTTGGCTTCTTTTAGCTCTTCACTTTCAAACAATTCATCAGCTTCGGCTATAAGTGCGTCGTAATTCGCTTTCTTCTCTTCTTTTGCCGCCAATTCTGCCTGAAGTGATTTCGCTTCGTCGAGTTTGCTTTTTACTTCGGCTTTATCCGAAAAAATTTCGAGTGCCGCGGAGTAGTTTGATATGGCATCTGGATAATTGGCTCCCGACATCGCTTCGTCTCCGGCCGTAACCAGCTCATCAAACTCAGCTTGCTTTTCTTTGCGTTCAGCTATTTCGGCTAGCTTTTTCTCGGCTTTCTCAATTTGCTCTTGTGGATAGGGCTTTTCTTCGATCAGGTTTTTGGCCGCCGTATATTTTTCAATCGATGCCTGGTATTCGGCGCTCCCAAAAAGTTCATCGCCTTCTGCTATTAAACCGTCGTATTCTTCCTGCAATGCGGCAATCTCGTTTAATCTATTCAGCGCTTCGCGCGCTTCACCCAGTTTTCTTTCCGCTTCTTCATTTCCGGGAATTACCGCCAGCGCTTCTTCAAATTTCGCAATCGCATTTTCATATTCTTCTTCTGCGGCAAACGCCTCGCCTTCGGTTATGAGCGTATTAAACTCTTCTTGTTTGGCGCGATTGGCAGCCTGCTCTTCCAGAATGCCATTGGCCTCTTTGATTTGATCTTTGGGATAATTCTCATCTGGCTTTAGTTCCAGCGCTTCTTCGTACTTGGCAATGGCATTTTCGTACTCTTCGGTTCGCATGAAACCATCGCCTGCATCGAGGGCTGCTGAGAAATTGTTTTCCAGTTCTTCGGCTGCCTTTTGTTGATTTAATTTGGTTTCCGCATCGCCGAGCTTGGCCTTTACACTTTGGTCGTCTGGTTTTATTTCAAGGGCTGACCGGTAGTTATTTACAGCACTCTCATAATTGTCTTTACCCAAATCTTTATCGCCGTTCTCAACGAAAGTCTGGAATTTCTTTTCGCGTTTTTCTGCTTCCTTTTCTGCAGCCGATTGCTCCTTGTCGAGTTCTTTCTGCTTTTTCTCTACATCGCGAATAAAGCTAAATATTTCACTTTTCACCTCATCGGTGTAATTAAAATCCCATATCAAATCTTCCTCGCTGTCGTCGTACTGCGCTTTACCAATGGGCTGTTCAAAAACAGACATATCTGCACTCTCCATGGCTTCGGTAATTTCGTACATGCTCATATCTGTTGGCATGATAATTCCTGCCCCTATTACCTCTTCGGGAATATTTCGCGAATCAATCACAATAGATCGTTCAACGAAGCCACTTTTATTGAATTTAAATTCGTAATGCGCTCCGCAGTCGAGATAAAACTCGTATTTACCGTTGCCTCGCGTAGTGTAAGAATCGTGTTGATTTCCATCTTTAAACACGGTAACAGTTACACCGCTGAGCTTCGAAGAAGACATGGCGTCTGAAACTACGCCGTGGATATTCAAGTCGTCTTGCGCAAATACAGCTGTGCTAAGCAGACATAGTAAACACAACGTCAGTAGCGACGTGATAAGAAAACCACACGTTTTAGAAAATCGTCCTTGCAAGTGACTCATCGTTTACAAATATCGAAGAAATTTCTCTTTCTTTCGACCTTTAATCAACACATTATTCAACGCGTTATGGATAACTTTAGTTACTGGGAACGAAAGCATTTTTGGCATTATTGGGATTTCACGGTGATTGGTGGTGGAATAACCGGGCTTACTTCTGCCATTTACATCAAACGCGCAAATCCGAATGCAAAGGTTACTGTGCTCGAGAGAGGGGTTTTACCAAGCGGAGCGAGTACTAAAAATGCCGGATTTGCCTGCTTTGGAAGTGTTTCTGAAATTCTGGACGATTTGGAGCATATGCGTGAAGCCGATGTGTTTAATCTGATCCAATTAAGGTATAACGGACTTGGAAAGCTAAGGGAGTTGTTGCCCGATGATAAATTGGGCTTAACGCTAACCGGAGGCTACGAAATATTTGAAGAGGCCAAAAGTGAACTTTACAGCCATTGCCTCGGAAGTTTGAGCTATATAAATGCGGAGTTGGTAAATGTGATTGGAAAACAGGCCTTTTGGGATGATTCCGCTGATGTGGCAAAATTTGGACTCAGCGGAATTAAGCATATGATTGTTAACCGCGAAGAAGGGATTCTAGATACTGGATTAATGATGAAAAATCTGAATCTCCTGGCGCGGGAATCCGGTGTTAATATTTTCAATGGCGTTCAGGTTAATAGTGTCAGTCAATCTTCTGGGGGTGCTCTACTCGAAACATCAGCCGGGGAAGTTCGCACGGGCACTTGTGTAGTTGCCACCAATGGATTGGCGCGGCAGCTCTTGCCCGAATTAGACGTATCACCTTGCCGCGCTCAGGTATTGATCACTTCGCCAATTGCCGATTTAAAGTTGAACGGAGCCTTTCATCACGATAAGGGCTACAATTATTTTCGAAATATAGACAACCGCGTTTTGCTCGGCGGTGGAAGACACACCGGCAAGGAGTCTGAAAACACCACCGAGATGGATACCACTAAAGAGATTCAATCTTATCTGGAAAATCTGCTTCGCGAGTATATTTTAAAGGGAAAAACATTCACAATAGATCACCGATGGAGTGGGATAATGGGAATGGGAAAAACGAAGTCTGTCATTCTGGAACGCACCGATAAAAACATCATTTGTGCGGTTAGACTGGGTGGAATGGGTGTTGCTCTCGGGAGTCAATTGGGTTATGACGTAGCCGAACTTGCCACTTCCTAGCGAATCACCACGACCCTTCCGCTACCACTGGTTTGTTTTCCGGTAATAGATTCGGCTCGGTAAGTATAAGTGTACGTCTCATTATCTACCGCATAGGAACTTCCAATGCGGGGTTCGGAGCCATCCCAGCCTTCGTCAAGGCTATTTGATTGAAAAACCAGGTTGCCCCAGCGGTCGAAAACACGGAGCTCAAAAGTTTTGACGAAAATACCCTCCGCCTTGAAGATGTCGTTTACCCCATCGCCATCTGGCGTGAAAGCGTTTGGGAGAAACAGTTTAAATGGCGGTTCAAAAGGATTTCTGGCTTCGGCAATGCAACCAATATCGTTTATTACAAAAAGCGTTGTTTGGCCATCCTGCAAGGACTCTTGAGCTATAACCGGCTCAAATTTCGACGAGCCACTGCCATCGGGGAAGCTCCATTCATAAAGGCAATTTGGCGAAGAAGAATTCTCTATTTTTATTGGGGTTGAATCGTATTTAAATTCAAAATTTGCGATTACTTCCCTGACATCGATGTTAATTTGCCTTGCGATTTCTTTTCCGCACTCATCTTTAATTCTCAAAAAATGCGAAGTATCAAAAGCTGGCATCGTGGAGTACACGCCTGAAGGAATTTCCGTTTCATTCCAAAAATAGCGCAACTCGCCCATACCACCTGTAGCTTCCGGGTCGAGAATAAGCCGTTCTCTGGGGCATATAGCTGTGTCTTCCGGAAGAGAAGTTACCATTGGAATATGCTCTACCATTACCATTAAATCGTCTTCGGCTTCTTGCCCGCACACGTCGGTCACTTTCAGTTTAACCGCTGATGTTTGTTGTGGGTAAAAGCTGTAGGATGCGCTTGAACTTACCGCGTTATCGTTTAACTTCCATTGAAACTGCAACTCCCCAAAACCACCTGAAACTTCAGGTACAACGGTAAGAAGATCTGTGCAGACTCCGGTTGTATCCGTGCCCAGGTTTACGGTAATCGGATTTACCAACTGATTGGTTTCAATTGTTCTTTGCACATCGGATGCACAACGGTCAGAGACAACCAGCTCAATATTCCCATCCAATTCTAGAATTTGATTTAATGCCGAAGCTTCGCTGATTACCGAACCTGCCTGAATCCACTGGTAAGCGTAATCTCCAAATCCACCGGAGACGATGGGCTCGATAAAAACTTCTTCGTAGCAATTGAAAGCTATAGCCGGTGGGGCGGAAACACTTAGATCGTCATAAGACTCGCGGTAGATAAATACTTCTACGGTTTCTTCGTGAATATTGCATTGATCTTTTACGGTTCCCACTATAGTCGTTGAATCTTCGATAGCTATTTCAGGAGAAAATCCATCTATTTCTGGGTCTGTCCACGTTATTTGGTAGGGTGTGCGTCCGCCAGAAACTCCGATATCAATCATAGCAGGATCTATGCAGTCCAGGGCAATGGTATCCGGGTATTCCAGAACCATTTCTTCAAAATCAATAATATCAATAGGGAGACTAATTACGGCGGTATCCATCGAACAAACAGCGGGCTGCAAGATATTCAGGCTGAAATTCCGCAGTCCCTGATACGTAAAATCACTTTCAATATCGAAATTAAGAACGCGATGCCCATCCTGCGCTGCAAAAACGATAGAATCGGGCAATTCGGGTATGATTGCCTCCCGGTTTTCCAACCCTTCTGTTTCGAAATATATGGTTTTACTCAGCGCGCTGTCAGGCCTGTTCAGCACTATTCTAAGCGAACTACAGCCTTCCACAGCGTTTCCTTCCACATCTGAGTTTAAGGTCTCCACTTCGGCCATAAGCGGGGCTTCGCTTGAAAAACTTCCCGCTTCAAAAAATACTGCTGAATCGTTCTTATCGTCTATTGCATCGGCAATGGAAAGTTTGATGTGGTAAGTCTCACCGCAAATCACCGGAACTTCTACTTGAAAGGGAACGGTAAACCCATCGAATTGGGTAGCCGATTGAGACATATTTGATTCGTTATCTACGAAATACGAGCTATTAGCTTGCCAATTGGTACTCACAGCATTGCAAACGGCGTTGGAGCCGTACGCTCCGGCGAATCCTTGATTTACTGTATTAATAGCGACGGGAGTATTTGTTCCGGGCACCGTTGCTACATTCCGGGCGTTGTTTTGGTAGTTGGGGTTACCGGAAATTCCCGGACCAGAAATGAAGAAGCCGAAAACATCGTTGTAGGAACACATACGCCGAGGGCATATCGTTGGGACTTTGGGCAACGGTAATTCCGCCCGTAGCCAGAATTACGCCCCTATCGATGCCAATATTCGAATTCTCTGCATTAAAACTACCAAATTGGATATTCACCGCATTGGCAGCCTGACCGTTAATGGTAATATTTTCTGCTTCTACTCCTTCTCCGAGCAGAATGTCGTTGATGAGTTCGGCTGCTGTAAGTGAGTTATCTACTGTAAGTTGCGCAAATGCTTGCACAGACAGAAAAAGAAACAACAAGATTGGTAATTTCTTCAAGCTTAAGGAGTTTACCCCTTTTACCTGCTAAACCAATCAAAAGTTTCACTTTTTGGGTGAGATCTCGAGCAGGTTTCCACTCTTTCGAATTTCGTCTTCGTTCATCATCATTTTGCGGAATTCGCCTCTCACATACATCTCAGATTGATCTTTGTAGTGCTCGCTCATAATATTGCCGCTGTTTCCGGTTGGCAGAATGGATATCGCGTTTTCTACATCGGCAAAATCGATAATAATACGCATTGCAGGACCAAAGTATGCTTCGTTCTTCGCCATATTATTAAACGTGAAACCCGAGTTGTTTACGGTTTCATTTCCACCGGGAGCCGGCAACGGACCTACGTTAAAGAAAGGCTTGAGCACATCGACATTTCCCAGTGGATGTGGATGCGTAACCGTGTGCACCGTTTCCCACTTCCACTCTAAAACATCTTCGCCTTTCATCTCTTTCAGGTCTAGCACCGCCTTTTTAAAACTCTCCACAAATATAGTTTCGCGGGTTTCTTTTCGCTGATCGGTAGATTTGTTTTCCCACCACGGAGAATCTGGATTTAGCAAGAGCTTTGGATAAGCCTTTTTTATCAAATGGGTATTGAGAAGCTCATCGAAAAAGGATTTAGAAAGATCATCGCTCAAGGTTTTATCCAAAATGGTGTAGAGCATTTGGTAATAAATGGTCGGGGCTACATCTCTCAGGTTGTGTTCTCCGTCCCAATCGCGCAACTCATCTAGCGCTTCTTCTTCAATATTGGAAAGCACAGCAGAAGAATTCAGCACCACCTGCACGATTTCCCGACAAATTTTTCCTTCGGTTCGAGACTCCACATCGAGCGAAAGTGTCTTGATGCTGTCAATGCTCGCTGGAAAAATTTTGGGCAACCGCTCTGAAATTCGATCGTACCTGGTGTTTGGAGCGTAATACCCGGGGTACGAAATACCTTCTATGGTATCGTGTTTTTGGTTGGCAGAAATGACCATTCCGTTTACGGGATTAACAATTTTGGGATTTTTATCGAAACTGTGAAAGCCGCTGTATTCATCTTCTCCGCTGTGGCCGTTCCGAAAGAGCTTCCCACCGTGTTTTACTTTTCGCTTCAGCATCTTCGATGCAGACCAGAAGGCGATATTACCGCTGGCATCGCCGTATGAAATATTTAGACCCGGAGCTCCCACAAGCTTTACCCCTTCTTCAAAATCATTTTTCTTAGAAGCATAATTGAGCCTGTAGAAAGCTTCTAACAAGTTGTTTTCAATGGCGATGTAATTCCAGTACATACTGACCGGTTCTTCAAAATCTACCGGAAGGAAGTCGTTAATTATTGGGCCGTGCGAGGTTTCATATACGGTAAATGACGTATCGCTGGCATCTTTTCGGATAATGGTTTCTCTGTGTTTCCTTACTGGCGATGTCAGGCTATCTTTATAAACCGTAGCCGCGCTATCAGAAGATGAAAATTTCTCGTAAAAAAAGTCTGAATCATCTTCTTCGAACATGGTGATTCCAAAAGCGTGATTTCGGCTGTGGCCAATCATTGCAACGGGAATACCGGCCAAATAATTTCCGTAAAACCCAAAACCGGGGTATTCAATATGCGCTTCGAACCACACCGAAGGAGAAGCGTATTTAATATGTGTATCGTTTGCGAAAATCACCTCACTGCTCAGCGTACGCGATGGTCCAAGAGCCCATGAATTACTTCCCTGAAAAAGCGGCACGGGCAATTGGTCAAGAATATTTGGTCCCGAAAGCATGGAAATACCATCTGAATTAGAAGTATCCGTAGTATCGGTAGAATCTACGCGATTAGAATCCAGGCCGTGGTGAAGATCAAAATCTTTGAGGTAATCTACTCCGAGTTTATTCTTCATTTTTTCTGCCAGCGGATCGGTGCGCAGTGCATAGGCAAAACTGTAAGCCATATACCCGGCAATCGCGTAGATATCTTCCACGGTGTAAGCTTCTGGAGATACACCGAGAATTTTATACTCCAGCGGTATCTTCCCGATTTCGATGTATGCATTCACACCTTTTATATAAGATTCGCAAATTTCTTTAGCGCGGGGCGGAAGCGAATCAAATCTGCGCGCATCTTCCATAGCCTTTCTATTGGTGCCGATCGTGCGGTAGAATGCATCGGCTTCAGAAAGTTCAGGCCCGAATAACTCTGATAGCTTTCCGTGGCCCACCCTTCGCATTAAGTCAATCTGGAATAAACGATCTTGCGCGTGAACATATCCAAAAGCCATATATGCATCAGACTGATTGGATGCGTAAATATGGGGAACTCCATAATCGTCGTAGAAAACTTCTACTTCCGATTTCAGTCCATCGAGTGCCAGTTTACCCCTTAACTGTGGCTGATGGCTCTGAATGTAAACCCATAAGCCCAGTATTTCGAAGATGATTCATTTGTCGCGAGAACTACATTTATCAGTCACAAGTATAGTAAGTCTTCTCTTATATTAGTGGACAAAGTAATTGAATCTTAAAAACTGAATATTTTGAAAACACTCCGAATTAAATTTAAGAATAGAGATCAAATAAATCTCAGTGCCAGACTGGAGTTGCCAATTGGTTATGAGCCTGAGCAATTTGCCATTTTTGCCCATTGCTTTACCTGCGGCAAAAATATAAAAGCAGCAACGCTTATATCCCGCCAACTCACGCAGTCGGGTTTTGGCGTTCTCCGATTCGATTTCACCGGTCTCGGTCAAAGCGAGGGAGATTTCGCAGAAACCGGTTTCACATCAAACATTCAGGACCTGGAAGCCGCGGCAGATTATTTGACTGAAAACTATCGCTCGCCACAGCTCATATTGGGTCATTCGCTGGGTGGTACAGCCGCTATTCACGCCGCCGGCAGAATAGAATCAATTAAAGCCATATGCACGATTAGCGCTCCTTTCGAAGCTCACCACGTAATGCATATGCTTCGCGATAGCCGCGACCAAATTCGAGAAAAAGGCCGCGCCGAAGTCTCCATCGGCGGAAGGCCTTTTGAAATTGGAAATACGTTTTTAGAAGACATCGAAAAGCACAGCACCGCAAGTGTTTTACCCGACCTTAAAAAGCCTATTTTAATTCTTCACTCCCCGCAAGACGACATTGTAGGTATTGACAACGCAGCAGAATTATACGGAGCAGCTTATCACCCTAAGAGCTTCGTAACGCTCGACGGAGCCAACCATCTAGTTTCGAACGAAACGGATGCTACCTACGTGGCAAACATCGCCGCTGCCTGGGTGAGCCGATACATCAAAATGGAAACAAGAGACAAATTGAAAACCGACAAGCATGTGGCCGTCCAGCTTGGAAGCGATGGATTTACAACTGAAATTGTAACCGGAAAACACAACTTTCTGGCCGATGAGCCCAAAGATTTCGGTGGAAACGATATGGGGCCATCACCCTACCAATTGTTAAACGCCGCCCTTGGAGCTTGCACGGCAATGACGCTTAAAATGTACGCCGACAGAAAAGAGTGGAGTCTTGAAAAGGTGGCTGTTCACCTGAGTCACGAAAAAGTTCACGCAGAAGATGGATCAGAACCCGAAACCAAAAAAAGCAAAATCGACAAGTTTGAACGCGCCATTGAATTGGAAGGCGATTTAAACGATGAGCAAAGAGAAAAACTCATAGATATCTCAGAAAAATGCCCTGTTCACCGAACCCTTACAGAGACAGAAGTTCAGATTCACACGAAGCTCAGAACTGCCAAATAGAAGCGAGTACGAAAGGGTATAACAACACAAAACTCTTCAGGATACCCGATTCTACAAATCGCAGTGGTCCAAATTTCAGTGTATTACATCAATCGCTCAAGGTTTATTAAAATACGTAATTTTGTTTTTCAAAATCACCTACAATGAAGCTTGAAAATTACGTATTGGGAAAATGGATATCCGGAGATGGAGATGGAAAAATGCTTTACGACGCCGTATCGGGAGCAGAAGTTGCGACGGCGAGTAGCCGGGGACTGGATTTCGGTGAAATTTTAGAATACGGAAGAAGAACCGGCGGACCGGTACTCAGAAAAATGACCTT
>JAIVHP010000139.1 GCA_020201045.1 Flavobacteriales bacterium | reverse complement strand
GTCCAGGCTAAAGTCATTATTTACAACCAGATTAGCATCTACATTTGTTAGTCCGCCTCCTACTCTATCCAAATTGAATAATTGATATACTCCGTTTCCATCTACATTTCCAGCAACTGAATGATTGAATATTACAAGACCTGAAGATGAGTTCAGGAGGCCGTTATTTGTGATATCGCTATTCAAAATTAAATTGCGATTCGCGCAGTTTAGTTGGCTTCCTTCATCTATTTCAAGTAAGTCATTTAATTCTAAATCAAATACCTGAAGTCTAACGATAGGATCATGGCCTGAATCATTGTTTATTTCCAATGCGTTAAGGGCAATTGAAGACTGAATTCCGAAGTTTTGAATTGCCCCTCCTGAAGGCGAATTGGCATGGCCGATAACAATAGAGCTGCCCGGGCCCACTGTAAAATTATCCAGGTCTTCTAGTATGAATGAAGCAATTGACGAACTATTAATTCCTCTGTAAAAGTTTATTACGCCCCCCGTATGTTCGAATAAGCTACCGGTGTTTAAAATCTCCAATACAGCGCGGTTTGCCGATGGGGCGCTGTAAATACCCAGATTTACTTCACCACCTGTTTGGATATATTTTAATACTCCCGAAACATTCGTCAGGCCTCTTCTTATTTGAGACCCAACATTGAAAACTCCATCGTGGATTTCCAATTGAGCGGTACCGGTTGAAGAGTACTCCAGATAATTATTCTGTCCGGGAGTATCACCTAGATTAAAGACTCCACCGCTTATTTTGAGAAGTCCGTCTAAGAGCATCCCGGTTTCGTTTCCATTGATTCGGAGCGTACCATTGGTGAGCTCCAGGCCAGCGGTACTTGGTATTTTAAAATCTCCCCCGCCGGAGCTTAGCGTAACATCAATTCCCGGGTCATTTAGCTCGAGCAGACCGTTTAGTAACTCAACAGACTTAACAACCTGATTAGAAGGCCCATCAATATCGACGTCGCTATTAAAAGTGAAAGATGCGTTTAGATCAACCCCCTTATCAACAATTAACCTACCCAGTTGGGGAGTATTTCCCGCGTGGTTAGTAAAGCTGTTACTCCCTTCACCTCGAAGCGTTAATTCAATGAAGTCTTCTGAAAGGCTCGTGAACAAATTCAAACCAGTTGTTCCAGAAGCATCTTGAGTGATGTCTTTCCACGCTACCAAATTATGCACTACCTGGGGTGTACTATTCGGAGATTCCACTCTAATCGAACTTCCGTTATCTTTAACTATGATATTCCCCCGCACATCCACCGTTCTGGGGCTTCCCACATTATCAAAAAGTAATTCAGCTCCAGAAACAGAAACCGGAGCCTGATACTTTGCCAGTATTAAATCATTCCCAACCGAAATATCTCCGGTAGCACCTGCATTCACAATTAAATTTGCTGCACCCACAATCTCAAGGTCACCGCGAATGGTGACATCATTAATGATCTTTGTAGAATTATTATTTGAGCCGTTATTGTTAGATGTGATAAATAAATTGGGAATATTGGGAGGAAAGCTCAGAAAATCTAGTGTAGATGTGCCACTTTCAATGATAACAATAGATTCGTCTTGAGCGAGGAAACCTCCTGCGTTCACTTCGCTCAGGTTTACATCGCCAGTAAGCTTAAGTGCTCCTTCTCCATTAATCTCACCGATCTTTTCAATATTGTTGGTGGAATTTGCAATAAGCGTAGGTCTCAAAAGGGTGAGATTGGTGGCGCCAGCTTGAAAATACCTCGGTAATGGATTGCCAGAACCATCTTGCATTTGAGTAAAATTGAGTTGCGAGACTTCTACTCCACCAGCAGAAGTGTAAACGTGAGGCTGCCCGGTTGCGGGTATAAAGCCAATAAATGCGATGTCTCCCGCCCGGGGGTAGTTTGAAGATGGTGAGCCCGAGCTGTGAAAATCAAGGGCATCAACGCAAGTCGTACAAGCATTTTTATCTGTCCAATGGTTGCTATCGTTCCAGTCCGCACCAATTGAACTCGAAATAGAGTAATATACATCAGGCCCCCCAACAAATCTGTCTCGATGTGCGGCGGTGTAATCGGCATTTACAAGTGAATCTCCCACTCCGGTTAAGGTAGTTTCTTCATTAGGTCCGTTGTAGTAAACATAATTTGATCCGATGTTTACATTGTCATCAAATACGGCAGTAGAATCTACTGATCTCAAAAAAGGTGACTCAAATAGCACTCTTCCCGATGCAAGACTATCTTCATTGCCTACAACATCAGCTTGTAAATATTCAAATCGATGAGATACATTTGGTAAGTTATCGAAAGCCGAATAATTCACCTTCCAATAGTAATTTAAATAATGGGGAGCAGCTGTAATATCTGTAGTGAGCAAAACTGTGTCAACGGGAGCGACACGAACATAGCCCGTATCTACAAACCCCGAATTGGCCCTAATAACTGCTGGTGTGTAGTCTACACCCGCACTTCTTTTTACGCCTACTGGAAAGGTCGTTTCCTGTGTAGCCGATTTGAAAGCAACTTCGAGACCACCGGCAGATGACTGCCCATTTGTAGCAAAACAATTTGTCGCATTGGGACTGGGTATATCTAAAAAGCCGTCTGGAGCTTCTACCCTGAGTTTATGTGATGAAAGATTGAAAACACCGTTCGCAATTTTCATTCTTTTTCTAACCAAAAGGTCACCTGTTGTCAAATCAATTCCAGCAGCATTGTCTACATCTAAATTGTAAAACACGCCATTCGATGAACTGATTTCCTGGGCTGATGCACCTTCCATAAAGGCTATTCCCGTGCTCGACGGAGAACCCAAATTGCTTTTTATGATTACGTCGCCGAGCAAGGAGATATTCTTGTCGTTATATTCCAAATACCCTCTTTCTATCGAAAATGTACCCTGAACTTCCATTGCTCGGGTAGTGTTACCTGTTTGTATCTCGGCAAAACGCGTATCTGCATCTTTATCAACAACCACATTATTGAAGGTTACTGTGTTTGATGGGAGGCTTAAAAATGAATTATTATTTCCATCGAAGTACGTTGTATTCAACCCGTGATCGTAAACTCCGCCATCTTCAATGGTTAGATCTCCGTCCAGGTACAAATCGAGGTTGTTCATATCGAGCGTGGCAGAGTTGGTGCCGCTAATGGTAAGCTTGTTTCTTACAAATAGCGCCTGATCGGAAATAGACGCTTGTTCGCCACCGCTACCTGAACTTCCGCCATCTACTCGAACAGCCCTGTTTGTTCCGGAAGTATTAGATCTTTCTATTTCGAGATTCCAAAAAGGAGCTCGGCTGGTGATTTTATGATTGTTACTCGTGTTAATTACTTCTGCTATTACCTTTCCGCCTGAGACATTGGTTTGTTCGGGGTCTGAATTTATAAAAATCAAACCCCTTCCGGTTGGGCCTTTAACTCGAAGCTCACCACCAGTCATCCGAAAGATGTTACCCGGGTATGTAAGACTAAAAGTGTAATAAGTACCCGTAGTACCGCCAGGAGCAGTTCCGTCTACCTCCATCGATCCGCCATTGATGATAACCCCACCAATATTTTCTGTCCCCTGAACCGATGTTCGTATTTGGTTTGCGAAAATATATCCGTCATCCAATTGAATGAGTCCATTTGCCCTGGTCGTTATTCCACTCGTGCAATTTGCGTACAATGCACCTGCCGAGACTTTTATAATTCCATATGGCACGATAGCCTCCGAATTATTTCCACCAATTACTTCTGGTGCCCCCTTGGCCGCAGATCCGCCATTTACCCAAAGCATAGCTGTTTGATTAATGGTATAGTTACC
>JAIVHP010000138.1 GCA_020201045.1 Flavobacteriales bacterium | reverse complement strand
CATCGTACAATCGATTAGAGAATCTGGCGATGCCGGTCGTCCCGCAGTGATGCAAGACGATACCGTATCTTCCGAAGCCTTTCGTCAAATAATTCGTAATTTTGTACAACAAATGGAGAACAAGCCAGCCGGTGTAAAAGCGCTGTAAAAGGGCGCTTTCCAATAAACCAATGCAATGAGTGATCTCGAAAAGCGTATAAACCGTGCCCTGGACCAAATAAGGCCCTTCCTGGAAGCCGACCGCGGCAATATTTCCCTGGTGGAAGTAACCGACGATATGGTAGTGAAGGTAGAGCTACACGGCGCCTGTAAAGACTGTTCGATGAGTTATATGACACTCAAAGCCGGCGTGGAAGAAACCATAAAAAAAGTGGCGCCTGAGGTAGATCGGGTGGAAGCCATAAACCTTCTGACGCCAAAATAGTTTCCTTTATACAAGTCTGTATAGTAAACAGCCAAACGTATTTAAATTAGAACTCTTTGGAAGAAACAAAGCCCAAAACGAAAGGCAAAATACAAGAGAGCAAAAAAGATGTAGCCATATTATTCGCAGGAGATTCCGGCGATGGAATACAGCTCACGGGTAGTCAGTTTAGCACTACCAGCGCGCTTTTCGGTAACGATATAAGTACTTTCCCAAATTTCCCGGCCGAGATCAGAGCGCCGCAGGGAACCATTGCCGGTGTGTCGGGATTTCAGCTCAATTTTGGTAGCATCGAAATCTACACCCCCGGCGATCTTTGCGATGTGCTCGTGGTGATGAACGCGGCAGCGCTAAAGGCCAATCTAGACAAGCTCAAAACCAGCGGAACCATTATCGCGAATACCAGTGGGTTCGACAAGCGGAACCTGAAGCTGGCAGGATACCTGGATGCGCGGTCTCCACTCGAAGATAATTCTCTGGGCAAGTATCGCGTTATCGAAATTGACGTGACAAAAATGACCCGGGAAGCGCTCAAGGAAACTTCTCTGGGCATAAAAGAAAAAGACCGAAGCAAGAACATGTTCGTGCTCGGTTTTCTCTATTGGATGTACAACCGCAACCTCGGGCCCACCCAGAAATTTCTGGAAGAAAAATTCGCCAAAACTCCCGAGTTCATCGAGTCGAACTTAGCGGTATTAAAGGCCGGATATAATTTTGGAGATACCAGCGAAACCTTTACCACCAGATTTGAAGTAAAGCCGGCACCCATGCCAAAAGGCGTTTATCGAAACATCATGGGCAATCAGGCGCTCGCGATGGGATTGATAGCAGCTTCGCAAAAGGCCGACGTCCCGCTGTTTTACGGGAGCTATCCCATTACACCCGCATCCGATATTCTACACGAGTTGTCGCGCCACAAAAACTTTGATGTTCGTTCTTTTCAGGCCGCAGATGAAATTGCCGCGATTACTTCGTCAATAGGAGCATCTTTTGCAGGAAACATCGGTGTTACGGCATCCAGTGGTCCTGGAATTGCCCTTAAAGGGGAAGCGCTTGGGTTGGCCTGCATTCTCGAACTTCCACTTGTGGTGGTTAATGTGCAGCGCGGTGGGCCTTCAACAGGGCTTCCCACAAAAACCGAACAGGCAGACCTTCTCCAGGCCATCTACGGTAGAAACGGAGAAGCGCCCATACCCGTTATCGCCGCAGCATCGCCGAAAGACTGCTTTCAAATGGCTTTCGAAGCGGTTCGTATTGCAGTAGAGCACATGACTCCGGTTTTTCTGCTTTCAGATGGTTATATCGCCAACGGCGCAGAGCCGTGGAGATTTCCTTCGTCTAAAGACATAGGAAAAATTACGGCCCCTTTTCTTAAAAAGGCAGGAGAAGAACCCTTTCTGCCCTACGAGCGCGATGAAAAAGGCGTGCGAAAATGGGCTATTCCAGGTATTAAAGGTTTAGAGCACCGAATTGGTGGATTGGAGAAGCAAGACAAAACCGGGAATGTTTCTTACGACCCGGAGAATCACCAGAAAATGGTCGATATCCGTGCGGAAAAAATCGCCAATATCGCCAACTTCATCCCCGAGCAGGAAATAGACCAGGGAAAGGTAGGAGCTAAATTGCTCATTCTAACCTGGGGTTCGGTTTACGGCGCTGCCAAAACGGCTGTAAAAGATATGTTGTTAAAAGACCTGGATGTGGCCCATATTCATCTGAAGTATCTATTTCCTTTCCCGAAAAACCTGGAAGGATTGCTTCGAAAATTTGATAAAGTTCTTGTACCCGAGCTCAACAAAGGCCAATTGGTAAAGCTTATTCGAAGCGAATTTCTGATTGACGCCATTCCGTTCAGCAAGGTAAAGGGATTGCCTTTTTCTTCTACCGAAGTGCAAGAAGAAGCATTAAAACATTTAGAATCATGAGTGTAACAACAGAAAAACCCACGCGAAGCCCCAAGGATTTTAGCAGCGACCAGGATGTGCGCTGGTGTCCGGGCTGTGGAGACTACTCCATATTGAAGCAGGTGCAGAGTATTATGCCCGAAATTGGGGTGGAAAAAGAAGATATTGTATTTATTTCGGGAATAGGCTGCTCTTCGCGCTTTCCATACTATATGAATACGTATGGCATGCACAGTATCCACGGAAGGGCTCCCGCAATTGCATCGGGCTTAAAGTCGGCTAATCCCGATTTGAGTGTATGGGTGATAACCGGTGATGGCGATGCCCTTTCCATCGGTGGAAATCACTTGATTCACATGTTGCGTCGAAATTTTGATTTTAATATCCTTCTCTTTAACAACGAGATCTACGGGCTCACCAAGGGCCAGTATTCCCCTACATCGCCATCGGGAACGATAACCAAAAGTACACCGATGGGTTCTGTAGACCACCCGTTTAATCCACTGGCGCTCGCGTCGGGAGCCGACGGCACTTTTATTTCGCGCGCTATGGATCGCGATCCGAAGCACTTGCGCGAAATACTCAAGGACGCCAATGATCACAAGGGCTCGTCGCTTATTGAGATTTACCAAAACTGCAATGTCTTTAACGACGGCGCTTTTGCGGTTTACACCGATAAAGGATCCAAAGAAGATTCTACGGTTTTTGTGGAGCACGGAAAGCCCATGGTTTTTGGAAAGGATGGCGATAAGGGAATAGTGCTCGATGGTGCCACGCCGCATATTGTAGATTTAACAGACGGAAATTACGACAAGCACGACCTTTGGGTTCACGATAAATACGACCGGTTTAAAGCGGGCGTTTTAATTCGTTGCTTCGATGCGCCGAGCACCCCTAGCGTTGGACTTCCGCGTCCGTTTGGCGTTTTCTACCAGGAAAACAGGCCGACTTACGAAGACCTTCTACACGATCAAATCAAAAACAGCGTAGAGCGCAAAGGAAAAGGCGATCTGGATGCTTTACTGCGCGGAACCAATACCTGGGAAATAGCATAGTTTGCCGATTGCCTATTGCCTATTGCCTATTGCCCTTTGCCTATTGCCCTTTGCCTATTGCCCTTTGCATTCAAACTCCGCAAAACCCGAATCGCTCAAGACCCACACCAGCGTTGCCCATTGCCCGTCAACTAATAATTCCGGCTTTTTCGGCGAATTTCTTTGCAAAGGCTCTGAGCTCTGCGGCACCTTCTTTTTGGCCGGTTGCACGCTCGTAAGTGTCGCCCATTGTGAGAATAGATTGGTGCACAAATCGCTGCATATCGTAAACGCTCATTTCCTTATTCCACAAGTCAATGCGCATGGTATTTTCTTCCTTTTCGTCCCACATAGAGAGCATTAGCGCCTTACACAGGCCGCTTCCCCCTCCATCGCTGGCGTCCCATTTCATCTCTATGGGTACATTG
>JAIVHP010000137.1 GCA_020201045.1 Flavobacteriales bacterium | reverse complement strand
GTATAAATGGGAAAGTGTGCAGCACCAGGTCGAACCAATCCATGGCTGCCATGCCTTCGGCGCCGCCGAGCAGCCAACGCCACTTGCCCACGAGGTGGGGTTCGGGCTGAAATGGCGCCAAACCCAGCGTAAGGCATAAGATAATCGCAAATATCAGCGGATTGGCGTATGGGTTCTTCTCGCGCATTTACCCATTTAGTTTTTTGGCATCGGCGATGACTTTGTCTTTCAGGTTTTCTTTGAAAATGGAAATGCGGTGGCGGATGTCTTTGTCGGATGCGCCGAGAATTTGCGCGGCGAGAATCCCGGCATTCTTGGCTCCATCTAAAGCTACCGTCGCTACCGGAACGCCGCCCGGCATCTGCAAAATACTCAGCACCGAGTCCCAGCCGTCAATGCTATTGCGGCTTTTTACCGGAACGCCAATTACGGGAAGGGGCGTAACAGATGCCGTCATCCCCGGCAGGTGTGCCGCTCCGCCAGCTCCTGCGATAATAACCTGTATGCCCCGGTCAGCCGCCTGCTTTGCGTATTCGTACATGCGCTCGGGTGTGCGGTGAGCCGAAACAATTTCCATTTCAAATGGCACTTTCAGTTCCTTGAGCACGTCGGCAGCTTCCTGCATAATCGGCAAGTCGCTTTTGCTTCCCATAATAATTCCTACCATAATCTTAAGCCGTTTTAACTTGAATAATCGATTTAACTTTCATGGCCTTTTCGCGCGCTTCATCGGCGCTATCGGCGGTAATGGTTACGTGGCCCATTTTTCGAAAGGGCTTGGTAACTGCTTTCCCGTAAATATGCACATAAACGCCGGGAATCGCCATTATTTCTTCCAGTCCTTCGTAAACGGCCGATCCTTCATGACCGGGTGCACCTAATAGGTTTACCATAGCTGCCGGCCTAATCAAATCGGTACTGCCCAGAGGCAAATTCAGAATTGCTCGCAGGTGCTGGGCATACTGCGAGGTAATGTTGGCTTCGATGGTGTGGTGACCCGAGTTGTGCGGGCGCGGAGCCACTTCGTTTACCAGAATATCTCCGTCTTTTGTCAAAAAGAGCTCCACGGCAAGCAAACCCACCAGTCCGAATGCCTCAATGGTTTTGCGAGCCACAGCAGAGGCCTTCTCTTCAGTTTCTTTGGAGATTTTCGCCGGTGCGAAGAGGAGTTCCACCAGGTTTGCGTCTGGGTTAAAGTCCAACTCTACAGCGGGAAAGGTTACAATTTCGCCCGCTTCGTTCCGAGCTGCAATCACCGATAATTCTTTCTCAAAAGGCACAAACGACTCCAGTACCGAAGGCACGTCAAAGGCCTTGTCGAGGTCGGCTTCCGATTTCAATATCGATACGCCGCGACCGTCGTAACCGCCGGTTCGCATTTTTTGCGCAACGGGCAGAAGATCGATGTTTTCCAAAAGCTCGGCCTTGTCTTTCACCAGTTTAAAAGGCGCAGTGGGAATATCGTGCTTTTGGTAGAATTCCTTCTGCAGCCCCTTGTCCTGAACGATGGCGAGCAAATCGGGCTGAGGAAATACCTTTACACCTTGTTTCTCCAATTCTTTGAGCCCTTCAATGCTCACGTGCTCAATCTCAACGGTTACCACATCCTTGTCCTTCCCAAACTCCACCACCGTAGCTGCGTCTTTAAAGCTTCCGTGTTTGAATTCGTGAACAATCTGGTGGCAGGGCGCCGAGGCATCCGGATCGAGTGCAGAGAGTTTTATGTCGGTGTTTACCGCTTCCTGCAAAAGCATGCGGCCGAGTTGCCCTCCGCCGAGCACACCCAGCTTAAAGTCGTTTCCGTAGGGTTTTTTATTCATGCCGCAAAGATAATCGCCAATTGTAAAACCGGCCCTTAGTGAATTATTAATTTCTCAGCAACACTACCTTTTGGCGTGTCCATGCGAAGTAGGTAAACTCCGGAGGGCAGGTTCTGCAAGTTAATATGAAGGCGATTTGTATTTGTGGTACTGCTCACTTGGTGAGCTATCTGGCCCTTGCTGTTGTACACCGCAATCGCATTTACCTGTTCTTTAAAGTCGATGTTTACTACTCCGTTAGATGGGTTTGGATAGGCCGTTGCAAAATCGGCAAATTCCAAATCGCTAGTTGAGCTCACACCATCGCAATCGCCAAGGGGAAGGAAGAACACCTCGCCCAATTCGGGGTCGTCTACCACGTGAGAAATAACGTCTTCTACTTCTTCGGGAGTCGCATCGGGGTTTTCTTCAATCCAGCAATTTCCCTCTGCCGGCACTTCGTTTTCGGTATTGTTAAACAGCGCATATATTTCCCCGTTGTTTCCATTGCCGCCAAATACATTTTCTCCAGGGCCTATGCCGTCTATTTCGCCGAGGTTGGCCTGCGCATTACCGATTAGGGTGATTCCCCAAAGGTTGTTCTGAAAAACGTTGTTGCGGATTTCGTGCTGGTTGTTATCTCCAAATCCCGTTATGCTGATGCCGCTACCGCCCAGCATGGGCTCGTTCTGGATGTTGTTGTCTACCAAAGTGCTTCCTGTAACTTTGGAGTGGAGGTTTCCCCCGTAAATATTTACACCGTAGCGGGCGCCGATAATTTGGCAATCGCGGATTTCGATATGTCCGTCGCCGCCGGTTAGCAGCGCCATGGAAATATTGCCCGCATCCGTACTTTCAGCGGCACCCATAAGCAGGCAGTCGATTACCCGTGTGGTGTCTGCACCCGATGGGCCGAAGTTTAACTGGGGACGGTTTACATTCGCCGTAACGTTGTTTTGAATGTTGCAGTTGATAACCTGCGGGGCTACCGCACCGTTTGCCGGTGTTGATATCGCAGAGAATTCGTTGTCGAAAAAGGATGTATTGCTCACAACTGGCGATCCCGCTGAAAAGCTAATGGCCGAAAAGTCGCTTTGGCCTCCCACGTTATTGCGCACAACGCAGTCTGTCATGGTAAAATTGGGAGTTATCACCTGCATTCCGCCACCGTATTCCACGGTAGTGAATTCCAGTGTTGCAGAAGCCGTTTCTTCAAATCGAAATCCGGTATAGTAACTATCGCAGCATTCGATTTGGGTGAAAAGTGCATCTGCGGTAATAAGCGCACCGGCTACGGTGATAAGCACATCTTCTGCAATCGCCAGTTCTGCATTCTCCACGCTTAGCGTATCCGTTTCTGCGATGGTTAAGGCAGAGTTGAGTTCAAATTCGCCGGAACCGCCTTCTACAACTCCGTCTGACAAAGCAACTAAGTCTTCGAGGGTGTAGAGACTGCCGTCGCCCGGGGTGGTGTACTGCGCAAAGCAGGTAGCTGCAAAAAGAATAAATAAGGGGGTAAATAATGTTTTCATGTGGGTGAATTTGGATGTAGGGGTTTCAAATTTTTTGCAAAGGTACCTTTCGCGATGAGATCCCAAAGAGCTCGGCCGGGAATAATCCCTAACTTCGCGGCGTAAAATGGCAGCAAACAAAGACATTCAACTCGGTGATAAGGTTTTCACACCAGCCATAACATCGGGCGAAATTCAAAAGCGAATAGCTCAACTGGCGGCCGAAATTACGGACGAATACGCCGGAGCGTGCCCTGTGATTCTCGGGGTGATGAACGGCGCCTACCGATTTGCCGCCGACCTTACGGCGCTTTTGGATTTTGAATGCACCGTAGATTTTGTGAAACTCAGCTCTTACGACGGAACCAAAACACAGGGCGAAGTGCAGACCCAAACAGGCCTTCGGACAGATATCCGCGGAAAGCACGTTATTCTTGTTGAAGACATCGTAGATACAGGGACAACAATCTCGCATTTGATTCCCATTCTTGCG